>CAYLPO010000131.1:0-5022 GCA_964385575.1 uncultured Lachnospiraceae bacterium
TGGCTGTCCCGCGGGTCGAGGGAGATGTGATCCGGTTCTACCTGGTACAGGATCCGGAAGATATGGAACCCGGCTGCATGGGGATCATGGAGCCGAAAGATCACTGTAAAGAGTATATTCCTCCGGAAGATGCTTCCGGGGTTTTGATGATCACGCCAGGTGTCGCGTTTGATGAGACCGGCCGGCGGATGGGCTACGGCGGCGGTTATTATGATAAGTATTTTGAACAGCATCCGGGACTTCGGAAAGCCGCGCTGGCATTTGACCTTCAGATCGTGGATGCGATCCCTACGGAAGAGACGGACGTCAAAGTCGATCTGATCTATACCGAAACGCGGAAGATCGTCTGCGGATCATAAAGGAGCTGTATTTCAGGGGGAGAAAGTGACAGGGGAAGCACATGTGCGGAATCGCCGGTATTATCACGGAAAAAGAGCATAAGCGCGAGACTGTTGAGAAGATGAGCGAGCGCATCATCCACCGCGGTCCGGACGGGTCGGGGTTTTATGACGATGACAGCATTGCCCTGGCGCACAGACGGCTCTCGATCATCGATCTGGAGGGCGGTGCCCAGCCCATGTATAATGAGGACCGGTCGCTGGTCGTGGTCTTTAACGGCGAGATCTATAACTATCGTGAACTGCGAGAGGAGCTGCGCGGCTCCGGTCATGTTTTTTCCACGGAGAGCGACACCGAAGTTCTGCTTCACGGATTTGAAGAGTGGGGTAATGCCCTTCCGACGAAGCTGCGCGGCATGTTTGCTTTCGCGCTCTGGGATATTCCGAAGAAAGAACTGTTTCTGGCGCGGGACCATTTCGGAATCAAACCGCTTTATTACGCTCAGATGGACGGCGCATTCTTTTTCGCGTCGGAGATCAAGGCTTTTCTGGAAGTCCCCGAGTTTCACAAAGAACTGAACGAAGACATCCTGCAGCCTTATTTGGAGTTTTCGTTCGTTCCGACAGAGGAGACGTTTTTCCGGGGCGTGTTCCGGCTGGACGCCGGGCATACGCTGCGGTATGCCAACGGTTCTTATCAGGTTGAACGATATTTCAAACCGGAATTCAGAAAGAGTTCCGAATCCTATGATGAGGCCGTCAGCCGGATCGCCGACGCCATGGCAGATTCGGTCGAAAAACACATGATCGCGGACGTCGAAGTCGGTTCCTTTCTCTCCAGCGGCATTGACTCTTCCTATCTGGTCAGTCTCGCTAAACCGAATAAGACTTATACCGTAGGCTACACCGCGGAAAAATATAATGAGATCGGGTATGCGGAAGATCTGGCAGCGAGGCTCGGCATTACGAATCAGTCCAGGATCATCGAAAAAGAAGAGTTTTTCCGGATCCTTCCGAAGGCGCTCTATCACCTGGATGAACCCACCAGTGACCCGGCTTCGATCTCCCTGTATTTTGTGGCGCAGCTGGCTGCGCGGGACGTGAAGGTCGTCCTTTCGGGGGAGGGCGCGGATGAGTTCTTCGGCGGTTATAACACCTACCGGGAAGAAGTGGATCTGAAAGCATATAACCGGGTACCGTTTCCCATTCGCAGGGCCATCGGGGCAGTCGCGGGCCTCTTTCCGGAAGGGCGCGGACTGAACTTCCTGGTCCGCCGCGGGCAGCAGCTGGAAGACAGCTACATCGGAGTAAACCGGAATTTCTCGGAGAAGATGGCCCGAAGACTCTTGCGGAAGCCATGCCGTCTGCGCGCGGTGGATGTGGCCCGTCCGGTTCATGAAGAATATCAGGGGATCAGCCGACTGGACCGCATGCAGGCCATCGATATCCATTTCTGGCTGATCAAGGACATTCTGCTGAAAGCGGACCGGATGACCATGGCGAACTCTCTGGAGGGACGTGTCCCGTTCACGGATCGTGAAGTGTTTCAGACAGCGGCATCGCTGCCTGCGGCATATAAAGTGACGAAGGAGAACACAAAAGTGGCGCTGCGGGAAGCAGCAAAGCGTGTGATCCCGAACGAAGCGTATAAAAAGAAGAAGCTGGGCTTTCCGGTGCCCGTACGCGAATGGATCAGGGAAGATGAGATGAAACAGGAGATCCTGCGCGCGTTCGGTACGGAGGTGTCACGCAGATACTTCGACCATGATCTGCTCGTTCGCCTGTATCAGGAGCATCTTTCCGGGAAAAAGGACCATTACCGGAAGATCTGGACCGTTTACTGCTTCATCCGCTGGTATGAAGTGTTTTTCGAAAATGAGAGTGAGGTTATGATATGACGCTTCAGGAGATGGGTAAGAAAGCGAAAGAGACCGCGTTCGTGCTGGGACAGCTGACCACGCCCGATAAAGACCGCGGCTTGAAAGCAGCGGCCGACGCCCTGGTTGCGCATGCGGATGAGATCATCGCGGCGAACAGCATTGATATGGAAAACGGCCGCAAAAAGGGGCTGAACGCAGGACTATTGGACCGTCTGATGCTGAACGAAGAACGGATCGCCGGACTGGCTGCCGGAATCATGGATATCGTGAAGCTTGACGACCCCATCGGTGCCGTCGAGCAGATGAAGAAGCGCCCGAACGGACTGCTGATCGGCAGAAAGCGTGTGCCTCTCGGCGTAGTCGGCATGATCTATGAGGCTCGTCCGAATGTCACGAGCGATGTATTTGCTCTTTGTTTTAAGACCGGAAATGCCGCGATCCTGAAGGGCGGCAGCGATGCGATCTGTTCAAACATCGCGATCGTACGTGTGATCCGTGAAGCACTCGCTGCAGAAGGTCTTCCCGAGGACGCGCTGCAGCTGATCGAGTCTACGGACCGCGAAACGACCACGGAATTTATGCGGATGCGTGAGTATCTCGACGTTCTGGTCCCCCGCGGAAGCGCCAGACTGATCCGTCATGTGGTGGAGAACTCCCTGGTCCCTGCCATCGAGACCGGCAGCGGAAACTGTCATATCTTTGTGGATGAGACCGCGGATCTGGAACGCGCTGTGGAGATCATCTTTAATGCGAAGACCCAGCGCATCGGCGTCTGCAACGCCTGTGAATCGCTGGTGGTCCATGAGAAGGTCGTCGACCGCCTTATGCCGATGCTGGTCACAAAACTGCGCGAAAAACAGGTGGAGATCCGCGCTGACGAGGCAGCCCTGGCTGCTTCGGAAGGTGCTGATGAAGTCGTTCCTGCCGCAGAGGAGGACTGGGGAACCGAATATCTGGATTACATTCTCTCGGTGAAAACGGTTTCCTGCCTGGACGAAGCCATCGCGCATATCAACCGCTATAACACCGGGCATTCCGAGGCCATTCTCACGAATGACTACCGGAACGCGCAGCGTTTCCTGGACCGGATCGACGCGGCTGCGGTGTATGTCAATGCCTCGACGCGCTTCACGGACGGCGGTGAGTTCGGCCTGGGCGCGGAGCTGGGGATCAGCACGCAGAAGCTGCATGCGCGCGGCCCCATGGGGCTGGAAGCGCTCACAACGACGAAATTTATTATTTACGGAGACGGACAGATCCGATGACGGAAAACGAAGGGATAATCGAAACAGCACAGATCGCGGAACAGCCGGTCGGAATGGAAGACCTGGGGGAACTGAAGCTCCAGGAAGAAGCCATCCTTCAGGTCCGCAGGCTGGTTGCGGAACAGGCAAAAGAACGCGGACACGCCCTCACGGCCTGTGTCCGCACGTTTGGCTGCCAAATGAACGCCAGGGACTCGGAAAAACTGTCCGGAGTCCTTCTTCGCTGCGGATATGAGCTGACGGACGATGAAGATGCGGATCTGGTGCTGTTCAATACCTGCACCGTCCGCGATACCGCCAACACCCGTGTCTACGGCCGTCTCGGCCAGGTGCATCATTATAAAAAGTCACATCGCGACATGATCGTTGCGATCTGCGGCTGTATGACACAGGCAGCGGGTGCCGCGGATGAGATCCACAGGCGCTATCCCTTTATTGATATTATTTTCGGGACGCATAATATCTTCCGTTTTGCGACGCTGCTCTATGAGAAGCTCTCCGGCCGGAAGGGCACCGTGATCGAGATCTGGGAAGATACGAAGCAGATCGTGGAGAGCCTTCCGGTTCAGCGCGAATTCCCGTATAAGTCCGGCGTGAACATCATGTTCGGCTGTAATAATTTCTGCACGTACTGCATCGTTCCCTACGTGCGCGGGCGCGAACGCTCCCGGTCTCCTGAGGAGATCCTGTGCGAGGTCCGCCGGCTGGCGGAAGACGGCGTGATCGAGATCATGCTGCTGGGTCAGAACGTGAATTCCTACGGAAAGGACCTTCCGGACGGGATGAACTTTGCGAAGCTGCTGGCCTCCTGCTGCGGGATCGACGGCATCGAGCGGATCCGCTTCATGACATCGCATCCGAAGGATCTGAGCGATGAGCTGATCGATGTCATGGCATCACAGCCGAAGGTCGCACCGCATCTGCATCTTCCTGTGCAGTCCGGCAGCTCGCGGATCCTGAAGGAGATGAACCGCCGTTACACGAAAGAAGATTATCTGGCTCTGGTCGACCGTATCCGTGCGAAGATTCCGGACATTGCCCTGACGACGGACATCATCGTCGGATTCCCGGGCGAGACCGAAGAAGACTTCCTGGAGACACTGGATGTCGTCCGGAAAGTGCGCTACGACAGCGCATTTACGTTCCTGTATTCGAAGCGATCCGGAACCCCTGCCGCGGCCATGGAAGATCAGATCCCGCACGATGTCGCGCAGAAACGGTTTGACCGTCTGCTCGCAGAGGTGCAGAAGATCGCGAACGAAGTTTGCGCCAGACATCAGGGAAAAGTCATGACCGCACTGGTCGAGGGGATAGACGCCAAGGATCCTTCGCTTTTGTCAGGAAGGCTCGGTAATAACCTCATGGTCCATTTCCCCGGACCCCGGGATCTGATCGGGACCATGGTTCCGGTGAAGCTGACAAAACAACATGGTTTTTACTATACCGGAGAGATCGCGGATACCTGACGGCACATTCCGGCGGTGTGGACGGAAGAAGAGAAAGTGAGGCAAGGCGTGGCATTGTCACCCATGATGCAGC
>CAYLPO010000131.1:5051-5286 GCA_964385575.1 uncultured Lachnospiraceae bacterium
TATCCTTTTTTACCGGCTCGGTGATTTTTACGAGATGTTCTTCGACGACGCGGTTCTGGTATCGCGTGAGCTCGAACTGACCCTGACCGGGAAAGACTGCGGTCTGGAAGAGCGCGCGCCCTTGTGCGGCGTTCCGTTTCATGCGGCGGAGACTTACATCAGCCGGCTGGTGGAAAAAGGCTATAAAGTCGCGATCGCCGAGCAGGTCGAGGATCCCAAGAAAGCAAAAGGCCTT
>CAYLPO010000132.1:0-347 GCA_964385575.1 uncultured Lachnospiraceae bacterium
GCTGATTGCCAGCATGTGCGCGATCCCCGCCGCACCGAAGCGATTTCTGACCTCTCCCGGAATCCGTGCGCGCTCTCCGAGAAACATACCTGCCAGGATCCCGCAGCTGTCCCTCCAGTGTTCTGCCGATCTCCGCTCCGCAAGCGGGCTTTCTCCCAGCGGACAGGTCTCTGACATCCCGTCCGCAGCCGCCAGCAGCCGCAGGCGGAAACGAAACAGGACCCGAGGTATCCATGCCAGGAACCTGCCGCCCGCAGAAACGCTTCCGCTCCTTACAACCGATGCATCTGACGAATATGCCGCAAGCCCTTCCGCGCGAGCGTATTCAAAGCGGTCGAATTGCCCGG
>CAYLPO010000132.1:357-5260 GCA_964385575.1 uncultured Lachnospiraceae bacterium
TGCATGCTCAAACGCGCGAAACGTACCCGAGATTCTCACCGGATCTCCGGGTTCCGCTTCCGGAAGCCGATCCAGATACAGGAGGACACGGCTCCGAACCGAGCAGGCCCCGGATTCCTCCGCAGACGGCATGGGAAAGTATACCGTGACCGTCACTTTCCATCCGTCTTCCGCAGACGCGCGTATGTCACGCACCCGCCCCGACAGTTCCAGGAACACGCCCGCCCTGCCGGCTTCTTCTGCCCTCGCGCAAAGAGGATCTTCTGCCAGTACGGCGGTCATGCGCGAGCCGCCCGCCAAAACCAGCGCAGCTAAAAAGAACGGCAGAAGAAGATTTCTCTTCCCCTGCCGCTCAAGCGATCTCTTATCCGCGGTCTGTTTGCGCTGCACGCCCCATCGCATACAGGCCGCACCGCCCGCAGCAAAAACCGCAGCCGTGAGCAGGACCGCAGACCACCGCCCCGGGAAAAGGTACGCCATCACCTCCCCGCAAAGTACTGCGGCAAACGCCCACAGCAGCGGTCTTTTTTCCATATATCGTCTTTAACTGAAACTGAAAACAGTATTCTTTTTTGGATCATTCCTCCCGGCCAGGTGCGTCCGTCAGCGGAAGATACCCCATTCCTTCCGCCGTGGTCGTAAACGGGGCATCAAACGGGATCAGATCACGGAACCCCACCGCGGAACTTCCCTCGATCAGGATCTGGACCATATCCACCTCGTCCATCTCCAACAAAGTGAGCACGAGCGAATCCACCTGAACTTCCAGATCCAATGCCTCGTCCAGAAACTCGCTCCCGAGATTTACATAGCAGACCCGATCCCTCACCTGCACATTGATCAGTCTCGTCGAAGGAGGCAAGGTCGGCAGATATGCCTCATCCGCAGGTCCCTCGATCAGCGCCCGCACCGCAGCGGTCTCGCGCGTCGTATGACTGGCAAACGTCACTTCCTGCCGCACCGGTTCGAGTTCTCCGGTCTCCGCATTCAAAAACCACAGCAACAGCTCCGCCGTTCCGGCTTCATCCATCGTAGAAATACTGCTGATAAAGTCCGAAGGCTGCATATAGCCTACCGGATCACCGGCTGCATCGGTCAGCGGCTCACCGTCCACGGTAAAGAGCACGTAATTTACTTCAGGGATCTGGCCCAGGGTCTTCACGACTGCAGCTCTGCTCAATACCTCGCTCACGGCGCTAAGCTCTGTATAATCCGCTCCGTAAGCCAGTGTCGCCACACTCCCGGATACCGCAACTTCCGGAGCGGTCACCCCCGCGGGGATCGCCGGCCCGCTTCCGGTCACCTCCGGTTCCGCCGCCATCTGGGCAACCAGAGTTTCCGCCAAAGCCTGCGGGTCTGTCTCATCGCACGGAAACTCATACGGATCGCCCGGGCCGCCTCCCAGATCCACCGTGTAGATCTCATAAATATTTCCCGCTGCAGTCTCCGACTCCGCTCCGCTGTCCGGCCTTCCGCAGGAAGCACACAAAAGCGCCACCGATATCATTGCCGCAAGCAAGATCATGATCCTGGCCCGAAAGAGGCCGCACTTTTTTTTCATTTCGACCTCCTCCTTAAGGAATGTAGATGAGCGGGATGCGGATCGTGAACGTGGTCCCCTCGCCTTCTTCGCTCTCGAATTTAATATCTCCGTTATGCAGGAACACGATCCCCTGCGTGATCGACAGACCCAGTCCGCTGCCGCCCAGCTGTCTGGAACGAGACTGCTCGGCGCGGAAGAAGCGCTCAAATACATGCTTCTGCGCCTCCTCGGGAATACCGATCCCGTTATCCGTGACCGTAATATACATGAAGCGGTGATCCGCATTCAGGGTCACGCGAACGAAACCGCCTTCGTTATTATACTTAATGCCGTTCTCGATGATATTGTTCAGGGCCTGCGTGAGCTTGATCTCATCGACTTCGGCGGTGACCTCACGGAAACTCTCGAAGATCAGCTCTACACCGGCTTTGACCGCCAGCGGATTCAGTCGTTTCAGGAGGGTTTCCAGAAACTCATTCATATCCACGCGGCTGACATTCAGCGTATTCGAAGCCTGTTCCATGCGGACAATCGAAAGCAGATCCTCGATGATCGCGCTCTCGCGCTCCACTTCATAGGAGATGTCCTGAATGAAATCCCGGTATACCTCGTTCGGAACGTCCTCCTGCTCCAAAAGCGAATCCGTCAGAACGCGGATCGCGGCAATGGGCGTCTTCAGCTCATGTGACACGTTCGAGACGAACTGCCTGCGGCCGTCATCCTCCGCGCGGGCGTTTTTGTCCACATCATTCAACAATTCCGCAATGCGGTCGGTCTCCCGGTACCCGCTCATGGAAAAAGCGGTGCCGGATTCTTTCTTATCTTTATTCGTGATCTGTTCGATCATCCGCCGCAGAGGCATGGAAAAGATTGACGAAAGGACCAGAGCCGCCAGCCCCACAGCCACTCCGCCGATCACGCAGACCAGCCAGTACCGGACGCGCATCTGGCCCGTGACATCTTCGATGCCGCTCAGGTCCGAACGGATGAACACGCAGCCGATCACCTCACCCGTCTCTCCGTCGGTCACAGGACGGCCCAGGCGCAGCAGGCCTTCTCCGGTCTGTTCGCTGTAGGTATTCCCGTTAAAACAGCTGATCACGCTTTCCGAGATAACGATCTTGCCTTCATCCAGATCGAAGGTATCGCGGACGACCCGGAAGCTCCGGTCAATGATCAGGATCCGGCAGTCATAAATTCCGGCCGCACGGTCGATCTCCTCGTCCGGAAGGTCCTGTTTTCCTCCGTTCAGATAGGAAGCACCCCCCAGCTGATTCACCAGGACCTGGACTTCCCCCATCAGCTCCGCAGACCGAGATTCGATCAGCTGGTCTTTATATGAGATCATAATGACACGTCCGGCTGCCAATACGGGGATCAGGCCGCACAGAAAAAAGGCGATGAAGATCGCCGCTCTGAAACTGATCTTTTTTCTGCGTCTGTTCGGCATGTTTCTTCAACCCACGGCCTTCGGAGCGGATAATGCTCAGCCCTTAAAGAAATACCCTCGGCCCCACTTGGTATAGACATACTGGGGATCACTGGGGTTCGTCTCGATCTTTTCGCGAAGGCGGCGCACATGAACATCCACCGTGCGTACATCGCCCAGACGGTTCTCTCCCCAGATCATCGACAGAAGCTCTTCTCTGGAGAACACCTTGCCGGGGTTCTTTAAAAGCAGCTCCAGAATATCAAATTCCTTCGCGGTCAGCCGAACCTCTTTTTCATTAATGAATACACGGCGGCTCTCCAGATTCATCAGCAGTGCGCCGACCCGGATCTCCGCATGGCTTTCTGCCTTCGGTTCAGCAGACTTCCGGCTCCGGCGAAGGATAGCCTTGATGCGTGCCTTCACCTCGAGGTTATTGAACGGCTTGGTCACGTAATCATCCGCGCCGTAGTCCAGTCCTGTGATCTTATCCATATCGGAGCTTTTGGCCGTCAGCATGATAATGGGAACATCGGAAAACTCCCGCACCTGCTGACAGACCTCATAGCCGTCCATGACGGGGAGCATCAGATCCAGCAGAACGATGTCGTAATCTCCGTTCCGGATCTTCTCCAGTGCCTCTCCGCCGTCGTAGGCGCAGTCCACTTCATAGTCATCATGCTCCAGGCTGAATTTGATGCCCTTCACGATCGCAGCTTCATCATCAACGACCAAAACCTTCGTCATAATGCTCTCCTGTTCTTCACACCGTGATCAGATCACGGATCTCTTCCCATGTTGCGGCTCCGATGCCGGACACATTTTGGATCTCCTCTTCCGAGGAAAATGCCCCGTGTGTGCGACGATACGCAATGATAGCCTCCGCTTTCACACGCCCGATCCCGGGCAATGTCTGCAGAAGGGCAGCATCCGCCGTGTTAATATTTATGAGTTCCGGAATATTTGGGTTCCCGGAATTCGTGCCGCCTTCATGCGCGGCAGGCACTCCGGCGACGGATGACAGACCGTAAGGATCCGTCTCCGCCTCTTCGTCGGTCAGGATCACGATCTTTTGGGCGTCAGACAACTCTGACGCAAGATTCTCATGATCCTGCGCGGCATCTTCCCGAAAACCGCCGGCCGCTTCGACCGCATCCGCCAAGCGGCTGCCCGCCGGAAGCTCATAAACACCGGGACTCATGACTGCTCCGCAGACGTGCACCGTGATCATCTCGATCACCGGCGCTTCCGGCATCTCGGGCGCCTCCGGTATCCCGCTCGCATCCGCTGTCCCGGACACCCCCGAACCGAATACCTCTTCCGACCCGGGGAGCGTTTCCGTATCACCGCTGTCGATACTCCAGCCGCGTTCCGGTCCGGCGCATCCCGCAGCGGCGATCACATACACCAAAACGGCACTGACGATAACAGCCCGCCTGATAATAAAAAACATCTTTTTCATACCTGCAGTCCCGCCTCGAAAACACAGGCACAGAAGCAAGGCATTAAAAAGACGCGCTCACTGACATCTATTATAAAGAATCTATGTAAAAAAACAACCCGCCTTTCTTGTCATCGGGGGCGTCAGGGTGTATAGTTTTTGTTATTATTTCTTTAAGATTTCATTGCGTGCGGAAAACCATGGGAATCTCCGAAGGATCTCTGTAATACCGTGCGCGCCACCAGGAGGTAACTATGGCTGAAAAAGTAATCCTTGCATATTCCGGCGGTCTGGACACCACCGCCCTCATCCCGTGGCTGAAGGAGAACTATGACTATGAAGTCATCTGCTGCTGCATTAACTGCGGACAGGCCGAAGAGCTGACGGATGATAATCTCGAAGAGCGCGCGACGGCTTCCGGCGCGTCGAAGCTCTATTTCGCTTT
Source organism: uncultured Lachnospiraceae bacterium (assembly GCA_964385575.1). GTDB lineage: Bacteria > Bacillota > Clostridia > Lachnospirales > Lachnospiraceae > RGIG5636. The sequence continues at coordinate 5,216 of CAYLPO010000132.1, forward strand.
TCTGATGCCGTCCTGTAAGCGCATCAGTTCTCTGTCCTTCAGCTG
>CAYLPO010000133.1:0-5237 GCA_964385575.1 uncultured Lachnospiraceae bacterium
GCCAAATATGTCCGTTCGTCCGTCGGCCCGGAGCAGGAGTATTTCCTGATCACGCAGGAGATGTATGAGAAGCGCCCCGACCTGCGTTTTACGGGCCGCACGCTGTTCGGCGCGAAGCCGCCGAAAGGACAGGAACTGGAAGATCACTACTTCGGCGTGATCAAGCCCCGGGTCGCGGAGTACATGGCGGATCTGAACGAGGAACTGTGGAAGCTCGGCATCCTTGCGAAGACCGAGCACAATGAAGTCGCCCCCGCGCAGCACGAACTCGCGCCGATCTATACGACGACGAATATCGCGACCGACCATAACCAGCTGACCATGGAGATCATGCAGAAGGTCGCGGCGCGTCACGGACTGGTCTGCCTGCTGCACGAGAAACCGTTCGCGGCCGTGAATGGAAGCGGCAAGCACAACAACTGGTCCATCTCCACGGACGAAGGCGTGAACCTGCTTTCGCCGGGCGAAACCCCGTACGAGAACGCGCAGTTCCTGCTGTTTCTGTGTGCCGTGATCAAGGCGGTCGATGATTACCAGGATCTGCTGCGCCTGTCCGTCGCGACGGCGGGCAATGATCACCGCCTGGGAGCGAATGAGGCCCCGCCCGCCGTGATGTCGATGTTCCTGGGCGATGAACTGCAGGGGATTCTCGATGCGATCGAGACCGACACGCCCTATGCGGGTACGAAGAAGACCCGGATGAAGCTGGGCGTGGATGTTTTGCCGAAGTTTAACCGTGACACCACGGACCGCAACCGCACCTCGCCGTTCGCATTTACGGGCAATAAATTCGAGTTCCGCATGCTGGGCTCCTCGAACAGCATTGCCTGCGCGAACATCATGCTGAACGCCGCGGTGGCAGAGAGCCTTCGGATCTATGCCGACCGGCTGGAGGGCGAGGAGGACTTCGAAACCGCGCTGCATGTGATGATCCAGGAGACCATTCGCGAACACAAGCGCATTATCTTTAACGGCAACGGCTATGATGATGCCTGGATCCGTGAGGCGACCGAGGTCCGCGGTCTGCTGAACTACCGCACGACGCCGGACTGCATGCCGCATCTGCTGGACGAGAAGAATGTCAGGATGCTGACCGGACTCGGGGTCTTTACGCTCGCGGAGATGCAGTCCCGCACGGAGATCATGCTCGAGAACTACTGTAAGACCGTGCTGATCGAAGCCGGAACGATGGTGGGTATGGCGAAAAAACAGATCGTTCCCGCAATCGAAAAGTACGCGGCGTCCATCGCGCAGACCGCAGCGGTGAAAAAGGAGATCGTGCCCGGGCTGACCTGCGGGTTTGAAGCCGGGATGATCGAGAAACTCTCCGGCCTGACGGATGTGATCTGGCAGGCAGCGGAAGATCTGGATGGCGAGATCGGAAAGATCGGCGGCGGGATGACGATCCTCGAACAGTCGGAGATGATCCGAGACGAGCTTCTGCCCCGCATGGACGCGCTGCGTGCGCCCTGCGATGAGGCGGAGACCATCACGGCTCGCGAATTCTGGCCGTTCCCGGTCTACGGGGACCTCCTGTTCGGGGTGCACTGACCTGCGGGACGGGTCAGGAGCCCTTGCACAAAGGGCAGGAAAAGGAAGGGATGACAGGGGGGAAAGGAAGAAGGAGTTATGAGTGAACAGATTGTAGAACTGGTTTCACAGACCGTGTCGTCGGAAGTGTTCGGCGTCTGGTTCCTGATCGGAGCGGCGCTGGTGTTCTGGATGCAGGCGGGCTTTGCCATGGTGGAGGCCGGATTTACCCGGGCGAAGAACACCGGAAATATCATCATGAAAAACCTGATGGACTTCTGTATCGGCACGGTCGTATTTGTACTGGTCGGATGGGGACTGCTGATGGGCGAGGACCTGGTCGGCTTCATCGGCGCTCCGGGGTTCGATCTTTTTACCTCTTACGCAAACTTCGATTTTTCGGGGTTTGTGTTTAACCTGGTCTTTTGCGCGACCACCGCGACGATCGTGTCCGGCGCGATGGCGGAGCGCACGAAGTTCCTCTCGTACTGTGTGTATTCCGCGGTGATCTCCGCGGTGATCTATCCGATCGAGGCCCACTGGGTCTGGGGCGGCGGCTGGCTCGCCGGGCTGGGCTTCCACGATTTCGCGGGTTCCTGCTTCATCCATATGGTCGGCGGGATCTCCGCTCTGATCGGAGCGAAGATCCTGGGACCCCGCATCGGGAAATTCAAACGTGATGCACAGGGTAAGGTCACGAAGGTCAATGCCTTCCCTGGCCATAACATTGCCCTCGGCGCGCTGGGCGTCTTTATCCTCTGGCTGGGCTGGTACGGCTTTAACGGTGCTGCGGCGACCTCGGTCGGACAGATGGGCTCGATCTTCCTGACGACGACGGTCTCGCCGGCGGTCGCCACGGTGGTCTGCATGCTGTTCACCTGGATCCGCTACGGGAAGCCCGATGTCTCGATGTGCCTGAATGCGTCGCTGGCCGGCCTGGTCGCGGTCACGGCGGGCTGCGATGTCTACGACTGCGCGGGCTCGGCGGTCGTCGGCGCGGTCGCGGGACTTCTGGTCGTGTTTGGCGTGTGGCTGCTGGATCATAAGCTGCACATCGACGACCCGGTCGGAGCAGTCGCGGTCCACTGCATGAACGGGATCTGGGGCACGATTGCGGTCGGCCTGTTTGCGACGACTTCGGCGCCGGGCTATTCGCTGGCGGACAGCGCGGGCAATGTGATCAGCGGTCTGTTCTACGGCGGAGGCGGAAAGCTTCTGGGGCTGCAGCTGGTGGGTTTCGTGACCGTAGCTGCCTGGACCGCGGTGACGATCACGATCGCGTTCCTTCTGATCCGGAAGATCTTCGGCCTGCGGGTGACGAAAGAGGAGGAGATGTCCGGCCTGGATGTGACGGAGCATGGCCTTCCGTCGGCGTACGGCGGGTTTGCGATGCTGCCGGAGGCGATCGAATATGACGCGTCTTACATTCCGAAAGAGGTTCCGGCGTCGGCCGGTGAGGGATTGCCCGTGGGACTTTCCGTGGGGACTTCCGGACAGGCAGCCGGCGCAGAGGCTCCGGTCCTGGTAAGCGGGAATGTCCCGGCTGCCGAGGCGGTCGCCGTGAAGCGCGTGCCGTCCTTTGATGACGGATCACCGAAGTTTACGAAGATCGAGATCATCTGCAAGGAAGCGCGTCTTGAGGCGCTGAAGAACGCGATGGTGGAGATCGGCATTGCCGGCATGACCGTTTCCCACGTGCTCGGCTGCGGCGAGCAGAAGGGCCGCCCCGAGTACTACCGCGGCGTCCAGGTCGAGGCCAGCCTGCTGCCGAAGGTGCAGGTGGATATCGTGGTCAGTAAAGTCCCGGTGAGAAGCGTGATCGAGACTGCAAAGAAAGTCCTTTATACGGGGCATTTCGGCGACGGCAAGATCTTCGTCTATGACGTGGAGAATGTCGTGAAGGTACGCACCGGCGAAGAAGGCTATGACGCGCTGCAGGATGTGGAGTGATTCATGAGTATACATGAGGAGTGCGGGGTGTTCGGCGTCTGTGCGCCGACCCCCGCAAATGTGGCGGAAGAGTGTTACTACGGGCTGTATGCGCTCCAGCACCGCGGGCAGGAAAGCTGCGGGATCGTGGTCAATGACGACGGCGTCTTTGCTTCGGTGAAAGATCTGGGGCTGGTCGGCGAGGTGTTCCGCAGGGAAGAGCTCGAACGTTTCCCGCGCGGCTCGATGGCAGTCGGACATGTCCGCTACGGAACGACCGGCGGGACGGACCGGAAGAATTGCCAGCCGATCGAGGTGAACCACCAGAAGGGACGCATGGCGCTGGCACATAACGGAAATCTGTCGAATGCCATGGCGCTGCGCGATGAGCTGGAACTGTCCGGCGCGATCTTTCACACGACGAGCGATACGGAGACGATCGCCTACATCGTGACCAGGGAGCGGCTTCGCGCCGGTTCCATCGAGGAAGCGCTTGACCGGGCTATGGACACGCTGGAAGGCGCGTATTCGCTGGTACTGATGTCGCCGCAGAAACTGATCTGCGCCAGGGATCCGCACGGCTTTCGCCCGCTGTGCTTTGGGCGCACCGGGGACGGGACCTGGATCGTGGCTTCTGAGAGCTGCGCGCTGACCGCGGTCGGGGCGGAGTTCATTCGTGACGTCGAACCGGGTGAGATCCTGGTGTTTTCAGCGGAGAGTTTTCGCGCCGGAGCGGGCAATAGCGGCGCCCGGCTCTCAGGCACCCCGGTTTCTCTCCGCCGTCACTGCGGCGCGAAGCCGAAAAAACTTTGCGTATTTGAATATATTTACTTTGCCAGACCTGACTCTGTGATCGACGGGGCCCCGGTCAGCGCGTCCCGCGTGCGCGCAGGGCGGATTCTGGCGCGGGAACATCCTGCGGAGGCAGACCTGGTGATCGGCGTGCCGGATTCGGGCCTGGATGCAGCGATGGGGTTTGCGGCGGAAAGCGGGATCCCTTACGGGGCCGGCCTGATCAAGAACAAATACATCGGGCGTACGTTCATCGCGCCGGGCGACCGTTTCGATCAGGTGAAGATCAAACTCTCGGCCATTGCGGACAATGTCCGGGGAAAGCGGGTCGTGATGATCGACGACTCGATCGTCCGGGGAACGACCAGCGCGCGGATCGTGAAGCTGCTGCGTGAGGCAGGCGCCGCGGAGGTCCACATGCGCGTATCAGCGCCGCCGTTTCTGCATCCGTGCTATTACGGGACCGATATCGACTCAGAGGAGCATCTGATCGCCTGCGGACATACGATGGAAGAGATCCGGGAAAGCATCGGGGCGGATTCGCTGGGATATCTGCCGGTTGCGGCATTGCCCGAACTGGCGGCAAGCGACGGGATCTGCCGGGCCTGTTTCGACGGCGTGTATCCGACCGGGGTGCCCGCGGACAGCCGCAAGGACCGCTTCGAACGAAAACTGTCGGAGTTGGCGTGAGGTCCTGCACAAAAATGTGCGGGAAGTGCTCACGGAAAACTTCCCGGAAAACGGGATTCTTCAGATGACAGGGGGACATGATGAGACCGGAATATGACAGAAAGATCGTCCTGGAGGACGGGCAGGAATACTACGGCTATGGTTTCGGGGCCGACGGCGATGCGCTCTGTGAGATCGTATTCAACACCTCGATGGCAGGCTATCAGGAGATCCTGTCCGACCCGTCCGACACGGACCAGGCGGTCGTGATGACCTATCCGCTGATCGGCAATTACGGGATTGCGGACGAAGATTAT
>CAYLPO010000134.1:0-5198 GCA_964385575.1 uncultured Lachnospiraceae bacterium
GGCAGTACCTCCGCACCGGTGTCGGCCAGGATCTCTCCTGCCTCCCGAAGCTTTCCCTGATTTTCCGTCGCAAATAAGATCCTCATCCCTGCAATGACCTCAGATACTTCACCGCGCTCGTTCCCGCAATCGCGCCGTCACAGACCGCCTTCGCGACCTGCAGCAGGCCGCCGTCACAGTCGCCCGCCGCGAACACGCCCGGAGCGTTCGTGGCCATCTCGGCATTGACCACGATGTTGTTTCCTTCCGTCAGCGCACCGATCTTCTTCGCCAGCGCCGCGCTTCCGGCGCTGCCCCATGCCACAAAGATACCGTCGAGTTTCTCTTCGGTCCCGTCCTCAAACGTGACCGTGTCGATGTTACGGCCCTCACCGCTGATCCGCGCGATCTTTGCCGTGATCACGCGCGCACCGGCGGGCACCTCGGCTTCGGGTTCCTGTCCGTTCGTCAGAAGCACCGACTCACCCGCCAGATGCATCAGTTCCTCGAGCTCGCTCATGGCGTACTCCGTGTAGCCGATCACCGCGATCTTTCTTCCGCGGTAAAAATATCCGTCGCAGGTCGCGCAGTAGCTCACGCCCTTGCCCTCGAACTCCTTCAGGCCCTCGATGGGCGGCGCCAGGCGGCTCGCACCGGTCGCGAAGATGAACGCATCTGCCGGATAACGCCCGGTCTTCGTGATGGCGGTGAGCTTCTCCTCAAAGGCCATCCCCAGGATCTCCTCCTCGATGATCTGTACCCCGAGGTTTCTGGCCTGGGCAATGCCCGCCTCATATAAGTCGATCCCGCTGATGCCCTCCGGAAATCCGTAATAGTTCTCGATCTTATGCGCCTTTGCAAGGGCTCCCGGACCCATGGTAAAGATGGTCGTGCCGATCCCGGCCCGAACCAGATAAAGAGCAGCCGACACTCCTGCCGGGCCGCCGCCGATGATGATCGCGTTCATAATAAACCTCCTGATAACGGATCATAATTTGCGGGCCGGCCGAAGCCGGCCCGCGGTACGGTTTTCTTCAGATCAGGCTCTGCAGCAGCCTCCGAACCGCGCCTGCCAGGTCGAAGCTGACGCGGATGTTCTTTACGCCGGGGATGCCGCCGCCCGAGATGCCGCCGGAACCGTTTCCGCCGAAGCCGTTGATTATGCCGGGGATGTCGATGTCAAAATCGCTGAAGCTCGAAATGTCATTGATGTTAATATTCGTCACGATCCCGTAGATAAAACGGACCCAGAGCAGGGTTATGACCGCGCCGAACACCAGTCCCAGCAAAGAGAGCGTGATTCCCGCAGTCGAAAAGCCGCGTTCTCCTTTTCTGCGGCCGACTCCGCCGCAGATCAGCCCGATCAGCCCCAAGATAATCGGAAGTACCGGTACCCAGACCAGGACCATAGCGATGATTCCCAGGACCATGGCCGCGATGGACGCACCCTTGGGGGCCTGCGCTTCCCGGTCCCTGCGCAGCCGCTCGTTCATGGCGCGGTCGTTCCGGTCATACGTACCCCGGCCGGTATCCGCGCTGTTCACAGGCTCCCAGCGGCCGTCGCCGTAATCACCCGCGCGGGTGCCGCCGAAATCATCTTCCTCTCCGGCGTAATGATCTTCATATCCGTATCCGGCCGGGTCTTCCTGCGCAGCCGCCTGCGGCTCCACAGGTGCGCCGCAGGAAGGGCAGAACCGGGCGGTATCCGCCAGACTTTGTCCGCATTTTGAACAAAACATGTCTTTTCTCCTCAGACCTTAAACCGATACCCCACGCCCCAGATCGTCTCGATGTACTGCGGCTTCGAGGTATTAAACTCCACTTTCTCGCGGATCTTCTTAATGTGCACAGTCACGGTCGCGATATCCCCGATCGAGTCCATGTTCCAGATCTCGCGGAACAGCTCTTCCTTAGAGTACACATGGTTCGGGTTCGACGCCAGGAACGTCAGCAGGTCAAACTCCTTCGTCGTGAACTGCTTCTCTTCCCCGTTCACGAACACGCGGCGAGCGGTCTTGTCGATCTTCAGGCCTCGGATCTCGATCACGTCGTTTTCCGGCTGCGAGCTCACCAGCCGGTCGTACCGCGCCAGATGCGCCTTCACGCGCGCGATCAGCTCGCTGGGGCTGAACGGCTTCGTCACATAGTCGTCCGCACCCAGGCCCAGGCCGCGGATCTTATCGATATCATCCTTCCGCGCGGTGACCATGATCACCGGGGTATTCTTCTTCTCGCGGATGGCGCGGCAAATCTCAAACCCGTCGACGTCCGGCAGCATGACATCCAGGATGAACAGGTCGAAATTCCCGGCCAGCGCGGCGTCCAGCCCCGCCCGGCCGTTCGTCTCGATGGCCACCTCGAAGTCATTGATCTCCAGATAGTCCCGCTCCAGCTCGGCAATGCTGAGCTCGTCTTCCACTATGAGTATCTTCTTCTTACTCATCGATTACCTCCCTGTATTTTCTGATGACGAAGTGCATCTCCAGGCCCTCGCCGATCGCGCCGCTGGCCCAGATCTGTCCGCCGTGATCCTCGATGATCTTCTTCACGATGGACAGCCCGATCCCGCTCCCGCCGGCGCTCGAATTCCGGGACGCATCGGTCCGGTAAAAGCGCTCGAAGATCTTCGCGAGGTCGCGCGCATCCACGCCTCGTCCGTTGTCTTTGATATCTACCTGCACGAAATCACCGATGTCGTTGATCGTGAACCAGATGATCTTCGTCGGCTTGTCCATGTACTTGACGGAGTTGCTGATGATGTTATTTACCACCCGCTTCAGCTGCTCCGGATCCGCGATGATCTCCACGTAGGGCTCCACGTTATTTCGATAGGCGATACGGATATTCTGCGCGTCCAGATCCAGGCTGATCTCTTCGATGCAGTCGTCGAAATAGCCCGTGACATTGATCTTCTCGAAATTATACGGTACGCGGTTCGTATCGATCTTCGAGTAGAACGTCAGTTCATCGATCAGACGGTCCATGTCGTTCGCCTTGTTATAGATGGTCCGAACGTATTTATCCAGCTTCTCGGGGCTGGAAGCTACGCCGTCGAGGATGCCCTCGACATAGCCCTTAATGGCCGTGATGGGCGTTTTCAGGTCATGCGAGATGTTCGAGATCATCTCCCGGTTTTCGCGGTCGGCGTTGATCTTCGCCTCCTGCGAATCTTTCAGACGCTGACGCATGTCGTTAAACTCCACGCAGAGCTCGCCGACCTCGTCGCGGCCCAGATCGTCGATATTGATCTCATAATCCAGGTTTCCGTCGCGGATCTCGCGCGTGGCCTTCTGCAGCTCGCCGATGGGTTTAAAAATGCCCATGTAGGCCCAGCCCGCCAGACAAATGCCGACAATGGCGACGATCACGATGACCGAAAACACTGCCCAGAACGGCCGCACGCCGGGCACCACCGGAACAAAGAGCACAAAAACAAACGCCACGACGATGGGCAAAGCCATGATCAATATGAAAGCCATGATAAGCCGTGTTGTCAGTTTCACAGCACTACCTCCGTTACGCGCTTCACGGTCAGAATACCCCGAAGGCGAAGCGATACAGCGAATCTCCGCCCGCCATATACCAGCAGCCGTCCGCGCATACGATATGCGAAATGGTCCCGGTCAGCTCGCCCTCGTATTTCAGCTTGCCTGTTTCGGTATAGATCTCACAGGTGTCACTGTTTGAGAGCACCAGATAACCGTCCGTAAAGAACACACGATTATACGGCAGGGCAGTCGTAAACTGCCGCACCTGCGTGCCGGCGGAGTTATAAATGGTCACGACGTGCGAACCGGCCTCTTCCGTCGAGCTCTGCACCACTGCCGCATGCGTGTTCGAATAGGCAACCGAGAGGATCTGTCCCTCGACTTCGACTTCGCGCACAAGCTGCGGACTCAGCCGGTTCGACAGGGAATAAAAGCTGATCCGATCCTCCGCAAAAGCCACGGCCGCGTTCCCGGAGAACATCTCGACGTCTGCCGCAATGGACCCTTCGTACTGCTCGAAGCCGCCCACGATCCGCTGCGTCGCGGTCTCGCCCTCCTCGGAAAAGTTATAGAACACCACACGATTGCTCAAGCTCCCGCCCTGCAGATACGCATAGGAAACCATCAGGATGGCACCGTCATCGGAAAGCGCCAGATCCACGGGATATCCTTCCCCGGGCAGAATCGTCTTGATCTCAATGCCGACCCGCGTCCCGTCAGGCGCAAAATAATTGATGTAAGCTGCCTCCTCATACTCGCTGACCACAGCGGTATAACCGTTCGCGGCGATGCACACGCGCGAGATCTCGTAGTTTGTCTCCGCGCTCCCGGTACATCCGTTCAGGTCGAACATACAGACCGCATGCCCGCCGCTGTCCGCGATCGCCAGCCGGCCTTCCGCGGTGTCCGCGACCGGGGTGTTCATCTCATAACCCTGGTTCCAGATGTTCTCACCGTGAGAATCGTAAAACGCCGCGCCGTCCCGCGTATACCGGACCACGCCGCTCCCCAGCGGTTCAAATGCCGCCATGTCCGCGCCCGGCATGTCCACGGTCCACTTCTTCGAGACCGTGCGCCAGCCTGCCAGCACGAACACCAGCGCAATGACTGCGACAGCCGCAGCGGCAATGCCCGCCGCGATCAGGATCTTCTTCGTCCGGCTGATCTTTTTTCCGCGGAGGCGTTTCTCGACGTCCTTTACCTCTTCTTCGTCGTATCCTCCGTCCTGTTCTCCGCCGGTCTCGTCATCGGAATCCGGGTAATCCGCCCCGTCATAGCCGGAATCCTCATATTCCTCTTCCGCCTCGCGCTCTTCCTCGATCAGCTCGCGGTTCACGCGCATGTTTTTCCTAAGTTCGCGCTTGCGCTCTTCTCTTTCACTGTTGTTTAAAAAGGGCATGTCCCTCTCCTCAAATGCGTATGAAAAACTGCTTGTATCATAGTCTGATTTAGGCTTATTTTCAATGTATTAATCCCCCGGTTTGTGTTAATATAGGAAAACGATATATTTATTCAGGAGGACAAACCCATGCCTTTTAAGAGTGATGAAGTAAAAAAAGGCCCTCACAGAGCGCCGAACCGTTCGCTGTTTTACGCGCTCGGATATACGAAAGAAGAGCTGGAGCGCCCGCTCGTAGGTGTCGTGAGCGCCTACAGTGAGATCGTCCCCGGTCACCAGCATCTGGATAAGCTGTCGAAGGCGGTCTGCGACGGCGTCCGCATGGCGGGCGG
>CAYLPO010000135.1:0-5187 GCA_964385575.1 uncultured Lachnospiraceae bacterium
GATAATCCGCACTCCCATTCATAGAAACAGATGTATAATAGTTTGGGTACCGTTTCATCAAAAGCACCTGTAAACAGACTTTTTTATACAAAACTTGTATATCAGGAGGACAATGTCATGGCAGTTACAGTCAAAAAGTTCAGCGCGGATGTCGTCGTCTGCGGCGGCGGTGTTGCGGGAGCCGCCGCAGCCATCTCGGCCGGCCGTGCGGGAAAACGCGTCTTTCTTTTGGAGTACCGGGAATCCCTCGGCGGTCTGGTCACGAACGGCTATATCACCGGAATTGCCGGCTGCGTGGACGGTCTGGTGAAAGAATGGCTGGACAGGCTGAACGCGGAAGGCCACGCCACCATGCGTCCGCACCTTCCGGTCGTGGAGCCGGAGTACGGCCGCGTCATGCTGGAGCAGATGGTGCTGCAGGCCGGTTCCCGCATCCTCTACGGATGCCACGTCGTGGACGTGGTGAAGGAGGAAGACCGTATTAAAAGCGTGGTCTGCTACTGCAAGAACGGCCGCATTGAACTGGAGGCTGACGTCTTCATTGACTGCACCGGCGACGCGGATCTGGCATTTGCGGCAGGCTGCCCCGTCGAGATCGGCAATGCCGAGTTCATGGGGCTGAACCAGTCCGTGACCATGGGCTTCAAGCTCTCCTACGTGAACCTGACGAAGTATTACGAGGCCATGAAGGCTTTCCGTTACAGCGACGAATTCGACGCGACTTCGTTCAAGCACACGAACCTGATCACACATTTGGAATACAAGGCCATCGAGAACGGCGACCTGCATGACTTGCTGAGTCCCGGAAATCTGGTCTACCAGATGCCGGGCGATCCGACCTGCACGGATGTGACCATCGACGCCACGCACACCTTTGACTGCCACTGTGACGATGTGGTCGATCTGACCAGACAGATCGTGGACCAGCACCGCAAGGTCATCTGGTTCGTAGAGTTCCTGCAGAAGTATGTTCCCGGCTTCGAGAACGCGAAGCTGGTCAGCTTTGCCCCGATGAACGGCGTCCGCGAGAGCCGCCGCGTCATGGGCGAATATGTCATGAAGGCTACGGATATCGCGGCAGCGAAAAAGTTCGAGGACGGTATCTGGCAGCACGCGGAAGTCTTCGACGCGCATGTACCGACGCCCGGCCATCACACTGCGAACCGTCACATCCATGCGAACGGTCCCATCGAGCCCGCCATCTGCCGGCCGATGCCGAACGACCGCGATTTCAACATGCATCCGTTCGTGAACCCGCTTCCCTGGGAGGTCCGCACGAATCCCAGAGAGTACTGCGAGATTCCGTTCCGCTGCCTGATCGCGAAGGGTGTGGATAACCTGCTGGTGGCCGGCCGCTGCTTCTCCTCGGATTATCACGCAAACGGAAACATTCGAATCATTGCCGCCTGCATGGGCATGGGCCAGGCTGCCGGTATCGGCGCTTCGATGATCATCGATCAGAAGCTGGCCGCCGCGCGCGACCTGGATGGAAAACTGGTCCGTGAAGAGATGATCCGCCAGGGTGTGAACCTGAATGAGGCGCCCGGCGGCTACTGGAAGACCATCCGTGAGTTCGAGGGCGAGATCTTCATCAACGGCGGTGATATGGCGGATATTCGGAATGAGAAGGGTGAGTCGCCGTATATTTTCTGAGCGCAGGAAAGTGCCGTGTAAATGATTGATTTGCAGGCGGACAGGCGGTCAGCTTGAAGCGCGACCATGAACAGCCATCGGAGAAAATAAAACGCGAGGGGAGAAATGCCGGTCTCCTTACCGGCATTTCAGCTCATCGGAGGTTCGAACTCCATCGGAGAGTTCGGACCGACTATGAGCGGTGCCCCTTGCGTTTTCGATTTTATACGATGCCGCTGTTCAGGGAGCGGTGAACGTCTGACCGATGTCGCCTGCAGATCAATCCCTCCACTCCGGATTCAAGCCCTCTCCCGCCGGCGCCAGATAGTTCTGCGGGAACTGCACCGAGGAAAACGTATTCTTCTCTTCCACATGCTGGATCTTCGCCGCGGGATGCGCATGCTGCGTGTAGAATTCCCTGCTCTCCTGCGTGATCACATCGTCGTCATCGCGCATGACCTTCCGAAGGGCCGCCGCGCGGTGCATGATGTCATTGGCCACGATGGACGAATCCACATGTTTATCCAGGACGACATCGATCTGCCAGGACGTGCCGGCACGGTCTTTATAGACAAAGCGCATCTGCTCATCCGAAAGGACGCCGGTCTTACGCACATACATCACATATTTCAGCCACTCGTAACGGATGTGGCCGGCCAATGTCTTTCCCTTCGTGCGGGCGCTCGCGACACCGCGTTCAACCGCGTTCAAAGCCAATGCCGTAAGCCCGCCGTACCAGCTGCCGCCCTTATCATACTTGTCACACAGGAAAATGACCCGGGCATCTGTCACATACATCTCCATGTAAATATCCTGCGCGCGGATACTCTGTTCATAGCTTTTCGCTCCTTTCGGGAGCCTTTTGACCGTGATGGTCTTTACGATCACAGGGTTCCCGATGCCATGATCCGCCGCGTCTGCCAAAATACGGCCGTTTTGATCAATATTCGGATAGACATAGGACCAGCCGTGTGAGCCGTATTCCATGACATTGACCGCGCGGTAATCGGTGGGAAGCGCGCGCTCCGAGTGCATCTTCGCTTCCTCGGGGATCTGCTGTTCTGCAGGTGCCTGTGAGGTCTCGGCAGGCAGCTGCGCGTTCACCGCGGGTTTCGTCTCTTCTGCTGCTTCGGCATTCGATACGGGTGAAGGTGCAGTGCAAGCCTGATTCATCGGCGCCGCAGCGGGGGCACTCGCCGCAGCCCCGCATTTAGGGCAAAACTTCATGTGATCTTCCAGTTTCGTTCCGCAATGTACGCAAAACATGAGTCGTGTTCCTTTCCTGTCATACTTCTGTTACAGCTAAAATGGTGCAAACCGACCATACGGTATTATCATAATGCGCTCCCCGCGGAAAATACAAGCAAAAACATCCCGGACTGTGCCGGGATGCTCTCGCTTTTTTATGATCACCGCTCGGGAAGCGTTTGGGGGAACGTTTCCTTTCGGATCACATCGATGTTGTCAGATTTCATGTTTTCAGGCTTCCGCCGCTGCCTCGTCCTCGTCGTCACGGTTTCTGGTTACGACTGCCAGGACCGCTGCCGCCGCCAGGATGACTGCCATCAGGAGCGTCCACTTGTCGAGAAGCTGCATGGGCTGCGTCATGTCCTCGGTCAGAAGGAAGGCGATGACTGCCGCCGCTGCGGGGATGATCCCGAAGAACTTCGACTTCTTTCTGCTGTTTTTCTGCTCGCCGCCCTCGGCCTGATCCGCGTTCTCCTCACGCTTCTTGGCGAAGAACGTCACCACCATGCCCAGGCAGGTCAGGATCGCGGCCGCCGTGATGACCAGGTTGATCAGGGCCCAGCTTCCGCGGATCGCGGGGGCTGCCATCGGGACTGCCTCATCCAGGATTTCAGGGATCTCGGCTTCCGCCTCATGCTCTTCGACTTCCAGAACTGCTGCGGGGGCCATCGGGGCCGCCTCGTCCTCGATCACGTCCTGTGCAGGGGCCTGTGCTGCGGGAGCTGCGGGGGTACCGGTTCCTGCATTGTCCGAAGGAACTTCCGGCACTGCGGCGACTGCGATTTCGTCTTCTTCCTGCTGCTCAGCTTCAGGTGTTTCATTCTCTTCGATCACTTCGGGCTCTTCGATTACTTCGGGCTCTTCGATCACTTCGGGTTCCTCAACTACTTCGGGCTCCTCGATTACTTCCGGCTCCTCGACTGCGGGGATCGCCGTCCAGCTTCCGGTCACTTCGACATTGCCCGCAGGCATCTCATCGACTTCGCCGTCCCAGCCCGAGAAGGTGTAACCCTCGACCTCGGGGGCTTCCGCACGGGCCACCTCGGCGCCATACAGATACTCCATGCTCTCGGGAAGCTGCTCTTCGGCTCCTTCCGGAACCTCTCCGGTGTACGAATAGTTCACGGTGTATGCGTTTCTCGTATAGTACATTCTCAGGACGGTTCCGACTGCCAGCTTCGCCGAGGCGATCGTTCCTTCGGTCTCCGCATCGAACGTAAATCCGGTAAACTCATTCTCTTCAGAAGCCACATCGGCTCCGATCAGGCCTTCGTAAGTCTCGGTCGCATCTTCCTCAAGGGCGAACGTGCCGTCCAGCTGCTCCAGGTAATGCTCGACTGTGTAGGCGGTGCTGTAGCGGGCGTAAACATTTTCCACGTACTGCTCGATCGGCTCGATGGTCTCTGCGGGTGCCGTAAAGGCCGCATCTTCGCTGATCAGCTCGCCGGCTGCATTGTACCATCCGAGGAACTCTGCGCCTTCGACGGCCTCAGGCTGATAATCGTAAACATCGATCTCTGCGAAATCTTCCGCCTCGTTCACGGAAACGAACTCTTCGCTGCTTCCTGCCAGGGAACCGGGGATGTGATATCTCACGGTCACGGAGGGCTGCCACACTGCGTGGAAGGTAACTGCGGTCTGCGTGCCCTCGGGAAGGGAATTGTTGACCGTGTAGGTGTAGGTCTCACCGT
Source organism: uncultured Lachnospiraceae bacterium (assembly GCA_964385575.1). GTDB lineage: Bacteria > Bacillota > Clostridia > Lachnospirales > Lachnospiraceae > RGIG5636. The sequence goes on from CAYLPO010000135.1 coordinate 4,572, forward strand.
GCTGCCAGGAGCCGGTCAATGCGTTCTCTCTGGTCTCGCCGGATACGAACGTGTCCGTGTTTCCGGTCATGTCCCAGCGGAGGAAACGGTAGTGATCCACCGGCGTTGCCAGGGAAGGATCCCGGAAGGTGTGGCTCATCGAACTGAATGCCGAGTTGATGCCGGCGCTCCGGTTCGACCAGGAACCCGATCCCGTCGAGATCTCATCAATGTAGCTCACGCTCAGGCCTCTCAGCATCGTCGCCTCGTAGACCGGGCGGAAGACCAGCTCGAGGTCTTCATTCAGGTAATAGTTATTTCCGGCGTTCTCGCCGTCTTTGTTATAAAAGTACCATCTCGTGCTCATTTCCAGGATGTGAACATCACTGCCGGATCCGTCGGTATAAATGATGTTGTTCTCGCTGTCCGTCCACTGCCCGGTGTAGGTGTAGCGGTAGCCGCCGAAGCTGAAAGTCTGTCCGGCTCTCACGCCGGTCGCCGACTGCAGCGTGGTCAGGTTGATGCTGGAACTGCTGCCGGGAGACACGACCTGCGTGCGGCTGGAGGAACTCGTCGTGCCGTTCGCCTTCAGGATGCCCTCATAGCGGAAGGTCAGGTTCCTGTTCTCACGGTAGCT
>CAYLPO010000136.1:0-5164 GCA_964385575.1 uncultured Lachnospiraceae bacterium
GGGGATCGCGGAGCAGATCGCGAAAGTGGACACCCCCGAATTGTGGCAAGTGTTCGGGGAAACACTGGCGGACACTGGCGAGCTTTCGGCGGCTGCTGCTGCTGTTTCGGAATGGGTCGCAATTCTGGAGCCGAGGTTGCAGCGCGAGCGAAAGGCGGCAATGATCGAACTTGCGGCGGCTGTTCTTGAGGGGACAGAGCGCGAGGAAGAGTTTAGAACATGGCTTGACCACGTTGACGAGAGCGACAAAGAAGCCGCGATCATCGGATTTTTGCGCGAGGCGTGACGCACGAGGGCAGCGGGGGCGGTTGCAGACGCTCCCGCTCCCGTAGAGGAAAGGGGCGGAAAGTGGAACTCATCAAAATGGAACTCACAGAGGGGCAAGCGTTCGCGGTGTATGCAGTTTCGCAGGGGCTGAAAGAGCTTGAAAGGCAGACAGCAGCAGAGGCGGCGGAAAGCATCAAGCGGGGACGCAAAGCGGCAGAGGGTGACAGGTTGTGCGGTCTGATTATGGACGCAATAGAGGAACTTTACAGACGGAACCATTGAGAGGGGCGGGGGCATCGGCTCCCGCTCCCATTGAGTGAAAGGGGCATATATGGCAAGACTGGCAGCAGGGGCAAGGAAGAGGGCAGACGGAACCCTTGAAAAGCGTTTCACGGTCGAGGGCAAGCGGTACAGCGTTTACGGCAAGACGGCGGCGGAGCTGACCGAAAAGGAAACGGACTTGCGGCGGAGGATCGCGGCAGGGAACTACACGAAAAATGCGGCGGTCACGTTTGAAAAGTATTTTTCCGGGTGGATCAAGCGCAAAGAAAAGACGGTGAAGCCCGACACGCTCGCAGCGTTTAACAGTACTTATAAAGTGCATTTTTCTCGCGCTTTCGGGGCGCAGAGGGTCGCAAAGATCGAGCGGCGGCAAATCATTGAATTACAAGCCGCACTTGCAGAGACGCATAAACCCGCCACGGTGAACAGGATCATAGGCACATTACACAGCATCTTAAAAGACGCAGAGCGGGACGGGATCATTGACAGGAACCCCGCTGAATACATCAAAGGGCTTAAAGACGAAAGCCCGAAAGCATCGGAGACCATACATAGAGCCTTGACCGAGGAAGAACAAGCCGCATTCATGGAGGCGGCGAGGGGATCATATTACTATGAACTGTTTGCGTTCCTGTTATGTACTGGCATGAGGATAGGCGAGGCGGGGGCGCTCACCTGGGCAGACATTGACTACAAGGCGAACATGATACACATTACAAAGACGATCACGAAAAAGCAGAGAATAGGAACCCCGAAAACGAGAACGAGTAAAAGAGATATACCATTGACCGACACCGCCAAAAAGGTTTTGAGGGCGCAACGTGAGAAAATGGGAAACCCGCTTGTGGGGCGAGTATTTCAGACCGTCACAGGGAAACCCGTAGGAACCAACATAGGAAAAGAGGTTGATAAGATCACGGCGGCGGCAGGGATCGAGAGAATAGGCGTTCACGCCTTGCGGGACACGTTCGCAACAAGGTTTATAGAACAGGGCGGAACCCCGCAGACGTTAAAGAGCATTCTGGGACATAGCAGCCTTGCAATGACAATGGACTTATACGCCCACGTTTTACCGAACACGAAAGCGGCAGAAATGGAGCGGTTACAGATCATCATATAAAGCCACAGGCGGAGCGGGATTTTCTCCCGCTCTGTTTCATACCCCACAGCATACCCCAAAAGATACCCCCAAACGAAAAAGGGCGGAACGGTAACAAGCCACGCTTGACCGCTCCGCTCATGTTGATATATAGAATAGGGGCAAGGGGAAACCGTTCCCCCAAAAGAACCATACAGCACCTTGACAACACCACACCGCACGGCGGCGGGGGTCTATAACATTTTATGTATGATAACTGAGAAAATGTCTCGCCGGATCCTTTGAAGATCCTGCTGTTTCGTCCTTTACTCCGCGGTGATGTAGCGGTCGATGATCTCCTGCAACGTGCCGTCCTCTTCGAGCTCAGCCAGGATCGCGTTCACCTGCTCCAGAAGCGCGGTGTTATCCTTCGCGATGGCCATCGCGTAGTCCTCGACGGTGTAGGGGGTCTCCAGGATGACCAGACCCTCGTTCGCTTCCACGAATGCCTTTGCGGGCTCATTATCGATGACCACGGCGTCAACCTTGCCCTGCATCAGGGCCAGGACCGCGTCATTGCCCTTCGAGTAGCGGTCGACACGGTCTTCGCCTACGCCGCCGTCCTCGGGGCTGGAGGACATATAGATGTCGCCGGTGGTGCCGGACTGCACGCCCACGATGTAGTCGCCCTCAAGCAGGTCGTCAATGCTCGTGATGGGAGAACCCTCGGCCACGATGATCGACTGGATGCCGGTCGCGTAAGGCGTGGAGAAGTTCACGGACTCCAGCCGATCCTCGGTCACGGTCATGCCGGCCAGACCGATGTCGTACTTGCCGGTCTGAACGCCCGCGATGATGGAGTCGAACTCGATGTCCTCGATGACCAGCTCCAGACCCAGGCGCTCCGCGACCGCAGCGGCGATCTCGGCGTCGATACCGACGATCTCCTCGCCGTCATAATACTCATAGGGCGGGAAATAGGCGTTCGTCGCCATGATGAGCTGACCTTCGTTGATGGTCAGGGAACCGGCCTCAGCGCCTTCATCCGCGGCAGCGGTCTCGGCATTCGCGTCTGCATCCGCGCTGCTGTCGGAAGAACCGCCGCAGGCAGCCAGAGCCGACACAGCCAGAGCAGCAGCCATGACCAGAGCCAGAATCTTCATTTTCTTCATAATCTACTCCTTCTTTCCTGATACTGATTTTTCTATACGGATCATTCTGCAAATCTGCCATCACCGTGTGGTATCGGCGATGATAGAAAATGATTATAGACCATATAACTTCGAAAGAAAAGAGCAGAAATCGGAAGTTTTCGCATTAATAGCGGTCCATGATCTCCTGCAGCGTTCCGTCCTCCGTCATTTCTCCCAGAATCAGGTTTACCTGCTCGAGAAGCGCGGGGTTGGACTTGGCGACGACGGCGGCATAGGTTTCGATCGCATAGGGCGTCTGCAGTACGGTGAGCCCCGTCTGGTGGGAGAGGAACACTTCCGCAGCCTGATCGTCATAGACGACCGCATCGATCTCGCCCTGCACCAGCGCGTCGATCGCGTCTTCAATGTGCATGTACCGCACCACACGTCCTTCGCCGATATCCGCCGTGACGAAGCTGTCTCCGGTCGTGTCGGTCTTTACGCCTACGGTGTAGTCGCCGTCGATCAGATCATAGATGTTGCGGATGGGACTGGTCGCAGGTACGATGACGGCCTGCTTGCCGCCCGCATAAGGGGTCGAGAAATCCACGACTTCCTGCCGGGCTTCCGTGATCGTGATCGCGGCCAGACCCAGATCATATTCTTCGGACGCAACCTGCGTAAAGATTTCCGGGAAATCAATATCCTCGATGACGAGTTCCAGACCCAGACGGTCCGCAATCTCCGCGGCGATCTCCGCGTCGATTCCGACGAGGGCATCCCCTTCATAGTAAATGTACGGTTCGTAGCCGGCGTTTGTCGCTACGGTGAGCTGCCCGTTATGGACGGTCGAGACACCGGTTTGGCTTCCGGAGGAACCGCTGCAGGCGGTCAGGGTCATGGCCAGAACGAGGGTCATGAGCAGTGCCAATGCTTTCAGAACAGTTTTTTTCATAACGCACTCCTTCCTGTTAATGCTTCGAAGGCTTCCGTTTCGAATAAGACTTCGACTCTGCAACTATAATCATTTAATTAAACGTTTTCAGAATTAAACGATCATTGAATTGTATACGAAAATTGTATCGCAGAGAACAAGAAAAGAAAAGAAGAGAATCACGAAAATATTCACAAAAATACCGAATTTATGAATTGATTTTAAGATCGTCGGAAGCATAAAAAGAAGGATCCCGGAGGATCCTTCTGCATGTTTTATATGTAAGGTGCCCTGCGAAAGCATACACATGGCAGCTCACCCGATTGGGTGCTCCAGCGCATACTGTCTGCCGTACTTCTTCATCTCATCGAGATAGATCTCGTTATTCCGCTCATGGAAGCAGCATCCGTTCGGGATGCTGGGGTAGAAGCGCCCGGCGGGGCAGTAGGTGTCGAAGGCGCGGCGCACCTCGGTGCGGATCTCCTCCTCGGTGGTCGTGGTGAGGTCGATCTTCGGGCCGTCGATCCCGCCGACCATGGCCAACTTCCCTTCGGTGATCCGCTGGATCTCGACGATGTCGTTCTGGGCAATGACGCCCTGCCACACGTCGACGCCGATCTCCACCATATCCGTCACGATGGGTTGGCAGATGCAGTCCGCATGGTGCATGTAGATCATGCCGCAGTCGTGGATGGCGTCCGAGATCTCCTGCTGCAGGGGCTTGATCACTTCGCGCCAGACCGAGGGCGGCAGGAAGGTGTTCTTCTTATTCCCCCAGTCATCGTGATAGAAGATGATGTCCGGGTGCAGTTCCTCTGCCATGCGGCGGATGTACTCGATCTTCCAGTTCTTGACCACCGTCAGGAAATCGATCATGGTGTCCGGATCAATCTGATAGTTTAAGAGCGCGTCCTCCATGCCCATCAGGAAGTGGGACGTCTCGAACAGGCCGCCGCCGAACAGGAAGCTGACCATCTTCTCACCGCGGTCGACCTGCTTTTCGGCTTCTTTGGCGGGACCCCAGTCCAGGCCGTCCAGCGACGGGACTTTCACCTGTTCCTCCCAGAGATCAAGGTCTTTCAGAACTTTATTCTCTTCCGTAATATAAGGGTGTGCGCCCGGTGCGCCGGGCTTCCAGACATAGGTCACGCCCCACAGGTTCTTATGAGGCTGCCCGTCCTGCGGGACCATATTTGCCATCAGGACCGGGTCCGGCAGCAGCACCAGCGCGTTCATCAGATCATCATAGTAATCCGGCTGCTCGCGGTTATAGATCGCCATGGCGTTCTCTCTCGGGGTCATCATTGTTGCGTCCTCCTTCCCGGAAACTATCTTCCCATAGGATCATTTTAATTCGCACGGGGGAACTGCGCAATGATTTGCTCTGCGTTCTGGTGTATAATGACAGCACATTGCCCGGACAGGAGGAATGAGATGGTCCATGTGTTAAAGTACCGCGAAGCCACGGAA
>CAYLPO010000137.1:0-5162 GCA_964385575.1 uncultured Lachnospiraceae bacterium
GATCGGGAATCACACCATGAATCATGCGCATCTTCGTTCGCTGGGCAGCGCTGAGCTGGATCAGGAGATCGGCGCCATGCGGCAGCGCATTGTGGATATCACGGGACAGCAGGTAGTGCCCATCCGCCCTCCGTACGGAGAGACGAATGACACCGTGGATGCGCACATTACGGATCCGGTCATTCTGTGGTCGGTCGACAGCAGAGACTGGGCCGACCGCGACGTCGGCATGGCCTGCGATCATATTTATAATGACACGTTTGACGGCTGCATCATTCTGATGCATGATATCCACCCGGAGACGGTCGATGCGGCGGCCATCTTTATCCCCTGGCTGAAAGAACAGGGATATCAGCTGGTCACGGTCAGCGAGCTCGGCCAGTACCGCTCGGGTGGTCTGAACGCGGGTGAGCACTATTTCTCGATCGCCGCACCGGAGACGGAGGCTGCGGAGACGGCGCCGGCAGAAACGGCGGCGTGAGAAGCCTGCACCGGGAACGACGTTACCGGTACTCTTTTTTCAATGTAAATCCCCTTCCGCGGACTTCATTCACGCGGTTGATGATCAGAAGGCATTCCGGGTCGAGCGCGCGTACCAGCCGCTCGACTTTCGGCACTTCGCGGTTTGAGATGATGGACATGACGATCTCGGTCTCCCGATCCAGATAGCCGGTGCGCGCCTCGAGCATCGTGACGCCGCGGTCCATCTCGCGAAGGATGGCCTGTCGGATCTCGTCCGCATGGGGTGAGACGATGCGAACCTCGGTGCGCGAGGTTCCGGAAATGACGATGCGGTCCAGCACGACCGTATACAGCACCATGACTACGATTCCGTAGAGGATGCGTTCGATGGGGAAAACGAAAGCCTGCAGCAAAAGAACGCCCAGATCGAACAAATAGATCCCGACCGTGAGCGGAAGACCGACATGCTTTTGCAGGATCAGCGGCGGGATATCCATGCCGCCGGTCGAAGAACCGGCACGGAACACGATTCCGAAAGCCACGCCGAACAGCAAGCCGGAGAAGATCGTATTCAGGAGCAGATCCTGTGTGAGCCCGGCTTCGGGGAGAGGAAGCGCTTCGAACACGCGCAGTGCCAGAGGGTAAACGAACGTGGACACCAGCGTGGTGAGCGCGAATGCTTTCCCCAGAAAGACCAGTCCCAGAATCAGCAGGATCGTGTTCATCAGCAGGACCGAGGCGGACATCGGCAGCCCGGCGAATTTCTGCAGCGCCAGGGCAATGCCGGTCGTGCCGCTGGTGACCAGTCCTCCCGGGACCAGAAACAGCCGGACGGCCAGGGCATAGATAACATTTCCGGCGATGACCTGAAGAACGTTCAGGACCATGCGCCGGGTGATCGCGATTTTTTTATGCTCTTTCATGAAAGAACCTCCTGTATGCAGTATGCGGCTTCGGCCGCATTGTTTTATGTTAATTGAGATCGTTTCCGCAAAAAAGAAAACGCCGGCCGGGGAGATTTTCCCTGACCGACGTGGATCGAGGCGTTCGCGCCTAATACAGTCCCAGTATAATGTCACGGACGATTTTCGTCAATGATCGATGCGCACGCGTTTTCCGTCCTGCCCGCTCTTCAAAACGGCTTCGATGATCTGAAGCACATCGGCGGCTTCTTCGGCAGGGACCAGCGGAGCGGCGCCTGACGTGAGAACTTCGTAAACATTGTCATAATAGCGCGCGTAATCGCCGGGGATGGTCGCAAACGGTTCCGGGGTGATCCGTCCGCCCTCTTCGACACAGGCCAGCGTTCCGTAGAAAGCCGGATCATCTGCGCCCCAGCCTGCCTGTCGCTCGGCGGGAGATCCGCCTGCCGGGGGCCTCGTTCCTGCCGCCAGTGCAGCTTCCTGTGGGTCTGTGCCGTACTTCAGGAAGCTTCCTTTCGTTCCGTGCACGGTGAAGCGGGGACCGGGCCATGCCGTGACTTCGCTCATGGAGAGCACGGCGCGGAGACCGGGGCCTCCGTGATCTGGAACCGAATAATACAATTCTGCCGTCACACGGTCTGCTCCTGGGGTTTCCGGACGCAGTTTCCGGAACTCCGCGAAGACTTCATCCGGCATGCCGAAGAGTACATAGGCCTGGTCGATCAGATGCACGCCCAGATCCCAGAGGATGCCGACACCGGGCCCGCCGGCCTGCCGCCATGGCTTGGGATCCGCGCCGGTGACGAAACGGTCAAAATGCGCCTCGTAGTCGACGATCTCTCCGAGCGCTCCGCTGCGAATCAATTCCTGTACCGTCAGGAAATCCCCGTCCAGCCGCCGGTTCTGGAAGACTGTGTACAAAAGCCCTTTCCCGCGCGCAAATTCTGCCAGTTCGCGCACCTCATCGGATGAGGCGGCGGCCGGCTTTTCCGTGATCACATGTTTCCCTGCTTCGAGTGCCTGACGGGCCATGGGAGTGTGCTGCGCGTTCGGCGTGCAGAGGATCACCAGGTCAATGTCATCCGCAAGCAGCGCATCATATGACTGCACGGTTTCGATATACGGGTATTCGCTTTCCGCGCGCGAGGTGCTGCGCTCGAAGACCTTTCGGATCTCGAAACGGGGGTCTGCGTCTAAAAACGGGGCGTGGAAAAGCTGTCCGGACATTCCGAAGCCGGCAATGCCGACGCGGATCGGGGATGGTTCCATAGAGGCCTCCTTCTGTGATATAATAAGCAAATTATAACACATCGGAGATGAACATTATGGCAAAGATCGGGCTTGTGGTCGAAGGAGGCGGCATGAAATGCGCGTACGGCGCAGGCGTGCTGGACTCATTTCTGGATCACGGAATCACATTTGATTATTACATCGGCGTTTCGGCCGGCTCCGCCAATCTCGCGTCCTTTCTGGCGGGGCAGCGCGACCGTAACCGCCGCTACTACGTGGAACACATTTCGGACCCGCTGTATTTCGGGCTGCGCGCTTACGTGAAGACACGGGATCTGTTTAACCTGCAGCGTATATACGGGGATATGACGAACGAAGGCGGGATCGATCCGCTGGATTATGACGCGTTCATGGCGGCTCCGGGCGAATATGAGGCTGTCGCGACGAATGCATTGACCGGCGAACCGGCCTATTTTCCGAAAGAAGTCATGGAGCGGAACAACTATCGGCACATCATGGCGTCCTGCGCCCTTCCGGCCATGTGCCGGCCGGTGGTGATCGACGGCGTGCCGTACTTCGACGGCGGTTCCGTGGACGCGGTGCCGGTGCGCCGGGCCATGGAGCGGGGCTGCGACAAGATCGTGGTGATCCTCTCGAAGCCCCGGGATTTCGTGAAGAAGCCGGAAGGACACCGCAGACTTTATACGTTTCTGTGCAGAAAGTATCCCGCGGTCGTAGAGGCTCTGAACCGCCGCCACATCATGTACCGCGGCTGTCAGGACGCCATGTTCGCGCTGGAGAGGGAGGGAAAGGCATTCCTTTATACGCTGGAGACGGACCTGAAGATGAGCACATACACCATGGATGCGGACGTGAACCAGAAGCTGTATGACCTGGGGCTGGCAGATGCCGAAGAGAAGCTGCCGGCACTGCTGGAGTTTTTGGGGCGGACGCAGGCGTAAAAGCGCATGGCAGAGAGATGTTTTTCGGGGTTGAAATTGTAACAATTCGGAAAAGTTCGGTACGTTTTCTGTTATTGTGATCTGTGGTAAACTGATTTTACGTATACGTCGGACTGCCCGCAGACCGATCGCGCAGGAGGGCCGCGTCTGTGCCGCGGAGGTGAAGCATGCTGGATCCGTATAAAGTCAGATTGATGGCCAAAGCCGAGACCGTCAGGCAGGAAGACAGGGATCTTCTTCAGGTCGCCCGCCTGAAACGCTCCGGCTATGTCCTTCGCGGCATGTTGAAGACTTTTCTCGGGGTCACCATTGCCTTTGCTCTAATTCTGGCACTTTATGTGACACATGTCGGTGCCTCGGAGAATGCCGCCGGAAGCGTGCCGGCCAGAGGTGTGATCACCTGGCTGGTGCTCTATGCAGCGGCCGTGGCGATCTGGCTGATCGTCTCGTTTTTTCTGTTCCGATGGAGATATGACCGAAAAACGGAACAGGTGGAAGAGTATCATGACTGCCTTCGCAGGCTGAAGCGTTTACAGTAGATTATGAGTGAAGAACGACTGTCCAATTTGATCGAGTTTCGCCACAAGCTTCAGCAGTTTTATGCGAAGCACTCGAAATATGTGCAGATGGTTCTGCGGTTCGCGGCGGCCCTGATCACCATACTGGGAGTGAATGCGGAGATTCCTTTTCACGGCATCGTCTCTTCTGTCCCGGTCTCGATTCTGGTGGCGGCTGTGTGCGCGTTCGTCCCCTGGGGTGTCAGCGCGTTTCTCTGCGGCGCGGTGGTCCTGGTGAATCTCTATGCGTTGTCCCCGCTGGCGATGATCGTGTTCGCGGTCTTCATGGCGGTCGTGCTGTGCTGCTATTATATATTTACGCCCGGAGACAGCATGATCCTTCTGCTGGTTCCGGTCCTGTTCTTCCTGAGGCTGCCCTGTGCACTGCCGGTCGTGATCGGACTGATGTTCACGGGCTTTTCCGTGATCCCGCTTTGCTTCGGGACCATTGCGTATTATTTCGTGGTCTGGGTCGCGACGAACTCGACTCTGCTTTCTTCCGCCAGCATGCTGACGGTAGACCAGCAGTTTACGTATCTGGTCATGGGTGTGCTGTGCAGCCCGCAGGTGATCGGCTGCCTGATCGCGTTTGGGGTCTCGGCGCTGGTGGTGTTTACCATCCGAAAGCTCGCTGTCCGCTATAACTGGGAGGCTGCGGTCATCGCCGGCACCCTCGCCGGCCTGATCCTGCAGACCGTGCTGGCGGCGGTGCTGGATTATCGGATCTCGTTTGCGCAGACGATCATCGGTGTCGCGGTCGGCGCGGCCGTCGGCATGGTACTGCGGTTTTTCTTCTACCAGGTGGATTACCGCAGCACGGTGGAGACCCGATTTGAGGACGATGAATATTACTATTTCGTGAAGGCCATCCCGAAGATGGATGTGCATCCGGAAGATAAGCAGCTGAAGAAATTTGTCACGACGAACCGCAGGAAGGCCGCGTCCGAACCGCAGGATCGTCTGGCGGTTTATCACTGACTGGACCAGTTGGCTTTATAATAGATCGTCGACGCCAATGCAAGGACGAT
>CAYLPO010000138.1:0-5124 GCA_964385575.1 uncultured Lachnospiraceae bacterium
CGCCGACCTGCTGGTCGCTCCCGACCTGGTCTCCGGAAACCTGTTCGTGAAGGGCCTGACCGAGCTCGGCGGCTGCGAGACCGGCGGTATGGTCCTCGGCGCGAAGGTCCCGATCATCCTCGTTTCCCGCGCTGCGAAGGCGTCTGACAAGTTCAACTCCATCGCGCTGTGCGCGTACGCGGGCAGAAAGTAAATCGGTCTGATCCGGTCCGCGGGATCCCGTGATCCCTGCAGACCTGCGGCTGAACATGAAAAAACGGTGCGTCCATTCGGGACGCACCGTTTTTGGCTTCTGAGGTGATTCGGCCTTCCGGGCCTGCTTCAGTTTTCCGGTATTACAGAGCCGTGCGCTGAAACCGCAGCGCGGTCTGGAGGCCCTCGCCAAGGTCAAGGAGATTAGCGAAACTGTACCAAGGAGCTTCGCGCTCCACCAGCGCGGTCAGTTCGGGGCAGATGGAACGGTTCAGAATATACTTCGTGATCTTGACGCTGTCCCGCACATTTTTGGTGAGATACAGGTGATTGATCAGCGTAAAATGATCCAGCATCAGAAAGACGCCCTGCTGAAATTTCATGCGGTCGTTCGTGGCGATGTCGATCACCTTCGCGTTCGGGGACAGGTATTCGATCTGTTCGGGCCGTCCGCTTTTTCTGTTAAACTGGTAGAGGCGGACGTGGAAATCATTCAGCCAGCATTCGGCGGTCACGCGGTCGCGGGTGTAGTTTTCCTCGTCGGAGATCTCCACTTCGTAAAGGACGCCGTCATCCTCGAAGGAGGACTTCCCTTTCAGGCCGAAGGACAGCGCCACATAAAGAGATTTCGAAAAATCAATGAACGGCGACCAGTTCAGATAATGCTGCGAGAAGGCGCACAGGTCATACATGCAGTATTTGCGCGCCTGTCCGAACGTCGACGAATACAGGTCAAAATAGCAGGGCGTCTCCTGATAGTGCTTCAGGATATACGCCGCATCAATATCCACGTAATCTTTTCCTTCGCCGATCAGCGTGTCCCGGTCGCGGAACATGGTGGGCAGAAGCGGACGCTTCAGGCTGGCGATGCGCTCGCCGCGGTAGAACCGCCTCACGGTCGGGTCCAGATAGGGCTGAAACAGTTTCTCGCGGAACTGCTCTATGGTGTCTATATGGACTTCGCCGATACTGTAGTCAAAGTCCATCTCATCGATAATATCGTCCATCCGGTCAAAACTTGAAAGAAGATTCATGTGTGCTCCCCTATGCTGGTTTTCCGGGTCATTGCCCGAATGAAATTATAGCTCAGGTATCCATTTTTTGGTATGCTTTTTACATAGGGAGAAACGTTTCAAAAAGGAGCTGTGTGATGGATATCAATGCGGTTTTAAATGAATATGACGGCTTTTATGCGCGTAATGACGCCGAGGGGGCCTATGCCTTCATCTCCGGAAAGATCGCGGAGGCGCGTGCGGCCGGTGCGTGGCAGGCCGAGCTGACCATGCTGAACGAGGTCATCGGCTACAGCCGGAAGCATCTGATGATCGAGGAGGGGAATGCCTACATTGCCCGCGCAGATGAGATCATCACAGAGCATGGCTTGAACGGCGAGGTTGCGGCGGCCACGACCTGGCTGAATTCCGCGACCTGCCAGCGTGCGTTCGGGAATGCGGAGCGGTCGCTGGAGTATTTTCGGAAGACCGAGGAAGTCTACCGGCAGAAGATGGAACCGTTCGACTATCGCTATGCGAGCCTGTATAACAACATGGCACTCGTGTACTCGGACATCGGCGAATATGAGCAGGCCGAGGAGCTTTCCCGGAAGGCGGAGGAGATCCTTCTGACCGATCCGGACAGCGCGGCGGAGCTTGCGGCGACGTATGTGTCGATGGCGGTCAATGCCGCGAAGCGCGCGAAGGCGGCTGCCCGGGCGGAGAAGGGTGCGGAAACGACGGCGGCGGAGCCCTTCGACTGCACAGCAGTCCCCCAGACGCGGGAGTTCGTCGGGAAGGCCATGGCGCTGCTCGACCCCGAGGGAGAGTATCCGGATCAGTATTACGCCTATATGGCCATGGTGAACTCGAATTCCCTGAAGCAGCTGGGGTTTGCCGCGGAGGCACAGAGGCTGGTCGAGCGGGCGCAGGATTTTTATGCGAAGATCCGAGGGTGAACACGAGGGTGTTTATGCGCCAAGGAATGTGACAGACGGTCCGGCAGGGCTTGTCTGGTGAAGTCAAGGAGAATCTTATGAACGGTCTTCAGATATCGGAACAGTTTTTTCAGGAGTACGGGCTTCCGGCCTTTCAGGCAGCAGTGCCGGAGATGATGCCGGAGCTGACCTTCGGCCTGGCGGGCCAGGGGTCGGAGTGCTTTGGGTTTGACGACGAAGTCTCCCGGGACCATGACTGGGGCGCGGGGTTCTGTGTTTGGGTCCCGTCGGAGCGCTTTCAGGAGTGGGCGCCGAAACTGCAGAGGATCTATGACGGACTGCCGTCGACCTATGCCGGGTTTCCTGTGAAAGGCCGCGCGGTCAGCGGCGAGCAGCGGATCGGCGTGCAGGACGGTGACATGTTCTTTTACCAGTTTACAGGGAATAAAGGCGTCCCTGCGGAACCGTTTGCCTGGTTTCGTACCGGCGAGGAAGCATACGCGGTCGCCACGAACGGAAAGCTGTTCTTCGCGGGCGGAGAACCGGTCGGGGACGCGGCGGCGCCTGGCGCTGCGGCTTCTGAGGCCGCGGCATCGTTCTGGACAGGCGGTGCGGCCGCATCTTCCGCAAAAACCAAGTTCGCCCGGGACTATCTGGAGCTGAAAAAAGGGTATCCGGAGGACATCCGCGTGAAGAAGATCGCGGCGCGCGCGGTGAAGATGGCGCAGTCGGGCCAGTATAACTACGTGCGGTGCATGGGCCGCGGGAATCGTGTCGCGGCGTTTCAGGCCATGGCGGAGTTCGTCAAGGAGACCTGCTCCATGGTCCATCTGCTGAACCATGCGTATTGTCCGTTCTACAAATGGATGTGGCGCAGTCTGAAGGAACAGCCGATCCTGGGAGAAACGATCGCGACAGCGCTGCAGTTTTTGGTTGAGGAGCCGTACGCGGAGAGCGCGAAGGATACGATCGAGCAGATCTGCATCACGGTGAAGCACGAGCTTCAGCGGCAGGGGCTGACGGATATTGACGAGGACTTCCTGGAGCCGCACGGGGCGCGGATCATGGCAAATATTACAGATCCGCAGGTGGCGCGGCTGCCGGTTTCGTACGGATGACGGGCGGCAGGTTTGATCGTCTTTTCTGTTTCGAAAGACACGGACGGCGGAAGACGTCTCCGCACTCTCTGTGCTTCATGACTTTACACATACAAAGCGGACGGCACCGATCCAATTCGCTGCGAAATCTCCGGTGGATTTCGCAGCTCAGTGGATCTGAAATGATGATTTGGAGATCATCATTTCTCCGTCCGCTTTTGTATGTGTATCAGTCAGAAGCACATGGTCGTGCTCCGAATGTCTTCCGCTGCCCGTGTCTTCTCGAAAAACAGACGATCGGAATTGCCGCAGAAAGCTCTCTTTCGAACATGTCTGAATGAGTCAGGGAATAGGAAAGGCCGTGTGCTTTTTTCTGCAATTACGCGCAGGCGGAAACTCGAGCCATGACCATGAAAAACGAACTGAACACGCAGAAAAGCAGTAGGAGGAATGTTTGCTCCGAGCAAATCCATTCCAGCTCGTCTGAGGCGGGAGGTCCTTTCAGGAGATCCCGCCGAATACGAGCGGTGCCTACTGCTTTTCGATCGTGTGAAGTCAGTTTTTCAGGGAATGGCAAACGTTTCCGTCTGCGCGTAATGCAGTAAAGAGCTTACTGCTTATCCCACTCGAAACCGTCCCAGATCTTCTTTCCGGTGTAGACCTTCAGCTGCTCCTGGCCGGTCATGACGCGGATCGCGCCGGCAGCCATAGCCTCCATCTCGAACTCGCCCGGATACGCAGCCACGGGAGCGATCCACTCGCAGGTTCTCTTGATGTCAGCCACGAGGTCATCATCGTGGACCATGCCGCCGCCCAGAAGGATGGCATCTACCTTACCTTCCAGAGCCGCCGCCATGGCGCCGATGCACTTCTCGATCTGATACAGCATGGTCTTCCAGACCATATCGGCTTCCTTGTCACCCTCGGCCGCGCGCTTGCGAAGCTCGATGGCGTCTGAGATACCGCAGTGGTTCACGAAACCGCCGGTCTTCGTGGACAGCTTCTTCAGGTCGTCCACGGAATGGTCCTTCAGGTACTCCACGACATTGCCCAGGGACAGGGCGCCTGCGCGGGTCGGAGCCATGGGGCCCTCACCGCCGACGATGTCATAACCGTCGATCATCTTTCCGGCGCGATGCGCGGAAATGGAGATACCGCCGCCGATGTGGCAGACCACGAAGTTGCACTCGTCATACTTCTTGCCCAGGGAAGCCGCATGTCTGGTCGCGGTCTCCTTCAGGTTCAGAGCGTGCAGGTGGATGATGCGGTACAGACCCTTCACGCCGGTCATGCGGGCCAGATCCTGAAGCTCGTCGGTATCCGGCGGGTTCACGACGTAAGCGGGCTTGCCGTACTGCTCCGCGAACTTGCGGGCGATCTGCGGTCCGAGCTGAGCCGGATGCTGGGTGCCGTTCGCACCCTTCTGTGCATGCTCGAGAACCAGATCGGTCACTTCATACACACCGCCGTCGCAGGAGATGAGTCCGCCGCCGCGGCCCACAAACGCGTCCACACCGTCCAGGGTGTAGCCGGCCTCGTCGAGCGCAGCCTGGATGGTCTCCAGACGGTAAGGCATCTGATCGCTGATGGTCGCGAACTCATCCAGCTTCGCTGCCTCGTGTGCCACGGTCTTCGAGAACAGGGTCTTCTCGTCCTCGATCAGGGCGACCTTCGTGGAGGTCGAACCGGGATTGATGGCAAAAATTTTCATAGCGCTATGTTTCCTTTCTGTGTGTTAGGGGAGCGGTGATCGGCCTACTCCCGCATTTTAACCTATAATATTATAGACAGGGTTATCTGCATATTCAATGAAAAACCGTCACAAAAACCCTGCGTAAAATAGGGAAATAAAAAACCGGCAATCCGAAGACTGCCGGTCGTAACATGTTTCGTGCATGCTGTATA
>CAYLPO010000139.1:0-5118 GCA_964385575.1 uncultured Lachnospiraceae bacterium
GGGCGCTCCCGAGGACATCATCGCGGATCTGCGTTCGAACTTCCAGGGCGAGTGCTCCGAGGTCGGCATGTATCTGGCCATGGCGAGAGTCGCTTTCCGTGAGGGTTATCCGGAGATCGGCCTGTACTGGGAGAAGGCTGCTTACGAAGAGGCCGAGCATGCCGCGAAGTTTGCGGAGCTGCTGGGCGAGGTCGTGACCGACAGCACGAAGAAGAACCTCGAGATGCGTGTCGAGGCCGAGTACGGCGCGACCGACGGTAAGACCGATCTGGCGAAGCGCGCGAAGGCCCTGAACCTGGATGCCATCCATGACACCGTCCACGAGATGGCCCGCGATGAAGCCCGTCACGGCAAGGCTCTGAAGGGTCTGCTGGATCGTTACTTCGGCTGATGCATTGACGCTTCAGCATGTGTATAAAACAGAAGTTTTTGCGAGGAGTGGGATTTGTCCTGCTCCTCTTTTTATTCATCTTTTTCAATCAAATGAGCCCTACATTTTCCCGTGGGACAGAGGTAAGTATTAATAAACATGAATGATCGGAAACAGACTTGCGGGAATATACGGCCGGATCTGCGGTGAGGGAATGACAGAACAGGAGGAGCGGGAATATCCGCTCCTCCTGTTTTTTGACTCATAACCGATGTGCCTCCGTAAATCATGTCTGTATACAGGGCCTGATCGTGCTACCTCGCCGCCAGCAGCTGCCTGATTCCGTCCTCCATCCCCTGCACCGACAACCGGTACATGGGAAACACATCCGCGATCATCCCCTCAGACTTATGCGCACTGCGCTGCGCGGGCGTCTCGGTCCGCCGCGGATTGAACCACACCGCATGCCGGTAATGCTTCCGCAGGATCTGCAGGCACTCCATCCCGGTCAGGGTATTCGCCTTATCTTTCACGTGCTGGAACTCCTCGAACCGGATCAGCTCATCCAGACTCATGCGCGCATCCCCGACCAGGATCAGCCGGTAGTCCGGCCCGTAGTTATGCAAGATCCACTCGGTCTCGGTCATGTCGCGGCTGTCGCACTCCGGCGTGTTATAAACCTTCTGATAAACACAGTTGTGGAAATAGTAAAACTTCAGATCCTTAAAGTGATTCGCCTTGTTCAATGCATGGAACAGGTTGCTGCACACTGTCCGGTACGGCATCATGCTGCCGCCGCTGTCCATCATCACCAGCAGCTTCAGCTGGTTCTTCCGGGGCTTTTCATACTCGATCTGCAGCATGCCGCCGTTCTGGCAGGTCTTATCCACGGTACCATCCACATCCAGCTCGGTCTTTTCCACATCCAGGTTCGCGGACAGGGACCGCAGACGCCGGAACGCCACCTCGAACTGACGGGTCTCGAGCGCCTTATCCAGGCGGAAATCCTCATATTTCTCGTCGCTGATGACCTCGAACGCGGAGCGCATGCCGATGTGGCCGTTGATCCGGACGCCGCCGGCATTCTTACCGGCATTTCCGAACGCGGTACGACCCTTCGTGCCGATGAATTTATTACCGCCGTCGTGGCGCTCCTTCTGCTCCTTCAGGCGCAGCCGCAGATCCTCCATGATCTGCTTCTGGTCGCGGTGCTCCGGATCCGCCTCGAACCGCACATCGTGCTCCAGCGCGAAGCGCAGATCTTCGTCCAGATCCTCGTCATTTTCCAGCCACTCCATGAAATCGTCCGGAATCTCGGAGGGATTCGCCGCGATCGACCGGAAGAACTCCAGAAAGATGCGGTCGAACTTCGCGTAGTCCGTCTCGCTCTTCACAAGGACCGCGCGCGCGAGGTGAAAGAAGTCCGTGAGGCTCGCGTGCGCCAGCCCCTTATCCAGTCCTTCCATCAATGTGATCCACTCCGTCATGGACACGCCGAAGCCGCGTGCCCGGAGCAGATAGAAAAATGCTGTGAACATATCTGCTCCTTACTGCAGCTTCTTCTTCAGTTCGTTCAGGTCCTCGTCCTTCTTCAGCAGCACACCCGCGAACGGAATCTCTGTGCGGATGCGATCCGGATCGATTCCGCCCAGAATCAGCGCGCGCAGCCAGTCGATCAGCTCTGATGTGCTGGGCTTCTTCCGGATCAGCTTCATGCCGCGGATCATGTAGAACGCGTCCAGCGCCTCCTGCAGCAGATGTTCATCCAGATCCTCGAAGTGCGTGTGCACGATCTTTTCCATCAGGGCCGGACCCGGGAATTCGATGTAATGGAAAATGCACCGGCGCAGGAACGCGTCCGGCAGCTCCTTCTCCGCGTTCGATGTGATAACCACAATGGGCCGCTCCTTCGCGGTGACGGTCTCCTTCGTCTCGCGGATGTAAAACTCCATTTTGTCCAGCTCCCAGAGCAGGTCGTTCGGGAACTCGAGGTCGGCCTTATCGATCTCGTCGATCAGCAGGACAACCTGCTTTTCAGCGGTGAACGCCTCGCCCATCTTGCCCAGGCGGATGTAGTTCGCGATGTCATCCACGCCGGCCTCACCGAACTGCGAATCGTACAGGCGCTGCACGGTGTCATACGTGTACAGGCCTTCGGTCGCCTTCGTCGTGGACTTGATGCTCCAGATCAGGAGCTCCTTATCCATGGACTTCGCGATGGCCTCCGCCAGCATGGTCTTTCCGGTGCCGGGCTCGCCCTTGATCAGCAGGGGTTTTTCCAGCGCCATCGCGATGTTTACTGCGTTCATCAGTTCCTCGGAGGCCACGTATTCGCGGGATCCGGTAAATTTCTGTGCCATGGTATGCTCCTTTAGTACGAAAGATAATATAGTTGGCTTCCGACCATCAGCTTTCGGTCTCGCGTTTCCGAAACACCAAATGCTTACTGATCAGATAATTCAGGATCACGATCACGACCTGGGCAATGACCTTGATCAACACGCTGTTCATGCCCAGCTTCGTGATAAACACGAACAGAATGGCCTCTTCGACGATCAGCGTAAACACCCGTCCGCCGAAGAACTTGGCCATCTGGACGAGAAACTGTCCGGCACCCTCGGTCTTTGCGTCGAAGACCCAGATCCGGTTCGTGATGAATGCGAACGTCACCGCGAGGATCCAGGAGATCACGTTCGCGACGAGCACGTTCATGCCCAGTCCCACCTGAAGTGCGGCAAAGCTGCCGATACTCACCACCGTGGTCAATGCACCGAAGAACAGGTAAAGCAGGATCTCTTTATACTTCTTATAAAAGCCCTCGAAGATCCGCAGTCCGGGCAATGCCATGATGCGGTCAAAGATATCCTTCGGTTCCTGTTTTCCTTCCGCTTCGAACCCGAGATCGTTCCTGTTTTTCTGTCCGTTTTCCTGATAAGCCATAACAGAGCCGTTTTATCACAATTACCGGGAAAACTCAATGCCGGGGCCTTATTTTCGGTGAAATGACCTTACCGAAAAAGCCTGAAAGCATTGAAAAAATGCCTCAGATGTGGCATGATGAAAACCTACCAAACTATTAGGTAATGGGGTTAAAACCCACTTCCATACCATGAAAATAGGAGATCATTGTAGGAGACACTATGCTCGAATTAAAAGACATCAGTTTCCAGGTCGAGGAAGACGCAAAGGATAAGGAGATCCTGAAGCACATCGACCTGACGATCGAGGACGGCTTCGTGGCCATCACCGGCCCGAACGGCGGCGGAAAGTCCACACTGGCGAAAGTCATCGCCGGCGTCATCAAACCCACCTCCGGACGGATCATTTTTGACGGCACCGACATCACCGACATGTCCATCACCGAACGTGCGCGGGCCGGCATCAGCTTCGCGTTCCAGCAACCGGTGCGCTTTAAAGGCCTGACCGTACTGGACCTGATCCGTCTGGCGCACGGCAGCGACATCAGCCTGACCGAAGCCTGCACCTACCTTTCGGACGTGGGTCTGTGTGCCCGCGACTACGTGAACCGCGAGGTGAACGCGTCGCTTTCCGGCGGCGAGCTGAAGCGCATTGAGATCGCCATGATCATTGCCCGCGGAACCAAGCTCTCGATCTTCGACGAGCCGGAAGCCGGCATTGACCTGTGGAGCTTCAACAACCTGATCCGCGTCTTCGAGACCATGCAGGAGAAGACCCACGGCTCGATCATTATCATTTCCCACCAGGAACGGATCCTGAACATCGCGGACCGGATCATTGTCCTTGCAAACGGCGAGGTAGCAAACCAGGGAACGCGGGATGAGATCCTGCCCACGCTGCTGTCCGGAGCCGATTCCGCGGCGGCATGCAAGGTCATCATGGATAAATTAGTGTAAGGAGGACGGATATGGATAAAGCATTACAGCAGCACATGCTCGAAGAGATCGCCGACCTCCACGAGACTCCGGTCGGCGCGTTTAACCTCCGTGCGGACGGTGTGAGCGTGATGCGCCAGACTACGGCGAACATTGACATTGTCACGAAGGAAGACAAACCGGGCATCGATATCATCATTGCCCCGGGAACAAAAAACGAGGGCGTACACATCCCTGTCATCCTTGCGGCCAGCGGTCTGAAGGATCTGGTGTATAACGACTTTTACGTGGGTGAAGGCGCGGACGTGACCATCGTCGCGGGCTGCGGCATCCACTGCATGGGGAAAGAACCCATGCAGCACGACGGCATCCACTCGTTCCACATCGGGAAGGACGCGAAGGTCCGCTACGTCGAGAAGCACTACGGCGAAGGCGAAGGCTCGGGAGACAAGATTCTGAACCCGGTCACCGTGGTCGAGATCGACGAGGGCGGCTACATGGAAATGGAGACGACACAGATCCGCGGCGTGGATTCGACCGTGCGGGACACCTCAGCGAAGCTGGGGCCGGGCGCGACGCTGATCATTAAGGAAAAGATCATGACGGACGGCATCCAGAAGGCCGAGACGAACTTCGAGGTCGATCTGGACGGCGTTGGTTCGACCGCAGACGTGGTCTCCCGCTCCGTTGCAAAGGGGACCTCCTATCAGGTCTTCAACTCGCATATCCACGGAAACACCGAGTGCTACGGTCATACCGAGTGTGACGCGATCCTGATGGATGAGGGCCGGGTCAATGCCATTCCATCACTGGAAGCAAACTCGATCGATGCGAGCCTGATCCACGAAGCGGCCATCGGCAAGATCGCGGGCGAGCAGATCATCAAGCTCATGA
>CAYLPO010000140.1:0-5116 GCA_964385575.1 uncultured Lachnospiraceae bacterium
TCAGGCCCGAACCGCGCAGGTCATTGTCCTTATTCAGGACGCCCTTGATGATCTGACCGGTCTCCAGCTTACCCTTCATCAGGGCGCCGCACTTGCCCTCATGCACCAGCTTCGCCGCGCACGCCATGGCGTCCTCGACGGTATCCTGCTGGATGATGGTGTACTTCGCCTTATCCTCGCCGAGGTCGGCCAGGATCTTCTCGATCGCGGGGGCATCACCGATCAGATAAGCCTCGATCAGTCCCTCGTTCACAGCCTGGCTGACAGCCTGCAGGGTGTGCTCATCCTGCGCCATGACGACAGCCACGCTGGGCTTCGTGGGAAGGCTCTTAACGGTCTCGATCAGCTCTTCGAAATTCTTGAAAGCCATGATATAAATGTTCCTTTCTCTTCAAGACAACTGCCGCGGCATGCCGCGGCAGATTGTCCTTGTTCTGAGTGTGCGCTCAACCGTGTTTCAGATCTCACGCAGCACTCCTGTGTTTGAAAATTACACCACGTAGTTCAGGCCGTCCGCCATAGCGAATCTTCTGATACGGCAGAAGGTCTTCGGGCCGGTAACGCCCTCGCCGGTAGGCGTCGCGATTGTCGGGGAGTTCGAACCGGAACCGCCCATACCAAACGCTGCCATGGTGCCGCCGTTCTGAACGAAGACGGTGGTCTCGATCAGCTTACCGAACTGGGTCACGTGATAGGGATCCTTCGACCAGATGGAGGAGGAGTGACGGTTGTGATGCTCAGCAGCATACGCCCACTCGACAGCCTGATCGAAGTCCTTGCACTTGACGACAGGGATGATCGGCTGCATCTGCTCGACCTGGACATACAGATCGTCGTTCTCAGCCTCGAAGAACGCCATTCTGGGATCCGCATCACCCAGATCAATGCCGGCATCCTTCAGAATGACCTTCGCGTGCTTACCAACGTACTTCTTGTTCGTGGCATGGCCGCCGTTCGGGGTCTCAACGATACCGATCTCGGTAACCTTCATGGCCTCTTCTCTGGTCATCTTGTAGTTTCCGCAAGCCTCAAGCTCAGCGATGAACTCATCATAGACATCCGCCACGCAGAAGATCTCCTTCTCGGCGATGCAGAGCAGGTTGTTATCGAACGTCGCGGAAGCGGTGATGCCCTTCGCAGCCTTCTTAACATCAGCGGTGCTGTCGATGATCGAAGGAGGGTTACCGGGACCAGCAGCGACGACCTTCTTACCGGAGGACATCAGGGTCTTAACCATTCCGGGTCCGCCGGTACCGACCAGCAGAGTGACCTCGGGAGCAGCCATGATCACATCCAGGGTCTCCATGGTGGGGACGCCGGGCATGGTGGCCAGGTTGCAGGGACCGCCAGCCTTCACGACAGCCTTATTGACCAGGTCGCAGGCGGTGGTGGAGCACAGGGTCGCAGCGGGGTGCGCGTTGAAGACAACAGCGTTACCACCGGCGATCATGCAGATGGTGTTCGCGATAACGGTCGCGAAGGGGTTCGTAACGGGCGTAACAGCGCCGCAGACACCGAACGGTGCCCAGTACTCCATGGTCAGGCCGGAGGTGGTAGCGTAGACGTTCGTGGGGATCGCCTCGGTACCCGGGGACAGCATGATAGCGCCGGTATCCTTCTGGATCTTATCCTCGATACGGCCGTAACCGGTCTCATCATACTCCATCTGAGCGAACTCAGGGATCATCGGGCCAAGCTCGGCACGGATCATATCGATCATAGCCTGTCTCTGCTCGGTGGTATAATTTCTGATCAGATCCTTCTGTGCAGCAGCAGCCGCCGCGACGGCTTCTTCGGCGGTATCAAACACGCCAAGTAAATTTCCCATTATCATCTACCTCCATTCTTTGTATTAAATATTGGGAATTGTAAGCTACTTCATCATGGCCGAAACCGGGTCTTCCGCAGCCCGGCCACAATTACGCAAAGATTATAGCACATCGTTCATGAAAAAGTATAAACAATGTAAAAAATCGAAACCTCTTCTGTATTTTTTTCAATGCATTCGGGCAGTCGTCAGGTCATCCTTCCGGATCATACACCGGCTTCAGACCCGTGAACGTATTCTTCATGTTCGCGTCCAGATCCGTGTACTCCAATCCCAGCTCACGCGTGATCTTCGAGCCGTCGAAGATCTCGTCTTCGCCGTGATACAGCGGGAACGGCACCGCGATCCGCTCGTTCAGGACCTGCTGCACCATGACGGGCTGAACCTCGAACGGGCGGTCCGAGATCCGGGTCAGCATGGCGAAGAACTTCTGGTAGTCG
The DNA here is from genome assembly GCA_964385575.1 of uncultured Lachnospiraceae bacterium. GTDB lineage: Bacteria > Bacillota > Clostridia > Lachnospirales > Lachnospiraceae > RGIG5636. Next base: position 2,269 of record CAYLPO010000140.1, read on the forward strand.
AGCACATCCGGCGCAGCCAGGTTATAGACCTGGTTCCGGCTCTTCTCCGGCTGCGAGACGCAGGCAAGGATGGCCAGCGCCACGTCCTTCACGTACACCATCTGGAATTCGCCGGCCGCATCCGTGGGCATGGGCAGCGGCTGGTTCTTATAGATCTTCTCGAAGTAGAAGTTCTCACGCGGCGCGTAGTTATACGGCCCGTAGATGAAGGCCGGGCGCAGAATGGTGTAGTCCTTCCCGTACTTCTCCGGGAGCGTATAGACGAACTTCTCGACGAGGACCTTATTATAAATATACTCGTCCACCGCGCCGGCGCCCTCGGTGTTTAAGAGCGGCGTCTCCTCGTTCCGCACGCCGTCGGTGCGCTCGCAGACGTCCGCGGTCGTCAGGACAATGTAGCGGTCGAACGCGCAGGGCAGGTTCTCGACGACCGTGCGCACGCCCTTCGTGTCATAGGCGCAGAAATCCACGACCGCGTCGTAGTGTTCCTCCGCGATGGGAAGCGCCGCCAGCCCCGCCGCGTTATTCCGGTCGCAGCGGAACTCCTTCAGTCCGGGCAAATGTGCCATGGAATAGCGGCCGCGATTGATCAGGGTCAGCTCATGCCCTTCGCGCGACGCAACGATGCAGAACACGCGTCCGGTGAAGTAGGAGCCGCCGATCACTAAGATTTTACTCATGAATGTTTCCTCCTCTTATGTTCGCGGGGCCTGCATTGCCCGCGGACACTTTCAGAAAAAGATACTGCAAGCACGGACGGCTCGCAGTATCTCTGTGAACGTGTGAAAAGCAGGACATCAGTGAATGGTGACCTTGATGCCGTACTCTTCCATGATGGCCTTCAGGCCCTGCATGAACTCCTCGGTAGGCGGAGTCGCCTCTGCCACGGGCTCGTCGCTGATACGCAGGTACTTCATGACGCCCAGGTTGTGATAAGGCAGCAGCTGCGTGATCTCGACGGCATCGCCCAGATCGGCGATGAACTGCGCGGTCTTGCGGATGTTATCCTCGTCATTATTAAACATGGGGATCGTGGGAATGCGGATCTGCATCTTTCCGCCGGCAGCCGCGATCTTCTTCGCGTTCTCGAGGATCAGCTCGTTCGGAACGCCCACGACCTGCTTATGCTTCGTGCTGTCCATGTGCTTCAGGTCATACAGGTACAGATCCACGTAAGGCAGAGTCTTCTCGATGATCTCCCACTGCACGAAACCGGTGGTGTCGCACGCAGTGTGGATGCCCTCTTCCTTCAGGCGCTTAAAGACAGCGGTCGTGAATTCGGGCTGGCACAGGCACTCGCCGCCGGAGATGGTGACGCCGCCGCCGGACTTCTCGTAGAAACGTCTGTCCTGCAGCAGTCTCTGGACCAGCTCCTCCACGGTGTAATCCTTACCCGTGAGGTACAGCGCGTTCGGATAGCAGACCTCCTCGCACTTTCCGCAGTTATCGCAGATGTCGCGCTTGACGTGGATCATCTGGATATCGTCGCCGGTCAGCGCGTCCTTTCTGGTGGCGCCCAGCTCGATGGCTTCCTTCGGGCAGGCCTTGATGCAGCGGGAATCGCATGCATCCACGCCCTGGCAGCGCATGGACATCCAGGACAGCTGTTTGTAAAACGCCTGGGACTCCGGGCTGTGGCACCAGGGGCAGCGCAGAGGGCAGCCCTTCAGGAACGCCGTGGTACGGACACCGGGGCCGTCCTGCACGGAGAAGCCCTGGATATCATACAGTCTGCCGGTTAACACTTTTTCTTCAGCCATGTTAATCTTCCTCTTCGTCTTTCCTGTTTGATCAATGCGAAATAACGCAACGTTTATCAATGACTCCCCGCTCCGATCTCCATCCTCGCGGGGAGCACAGTTTCCTAAGTGTATTCTAATACATTCGGGGGCAAGTGTAAACGTAAAAGAAACCAACGGGGATGTGGGAAATTACGTTGTTTTACAAAGGGCAATGCCGCGCTCATCTCGCAGCAACGGGCGAGGCCGGACGCAAGCGCCCGCCTCGCCCATCTGCTGCTCTCAATGCCTCTTACGCTGCATTTCGTCGATTACACACTCATCTCAGTCCGTCTGATCAGGTCATCCTGCGAGTCCTTAAACACCTCGACGAAATACGCCGAGAAGCCCGCCACGCGGACCACCAGATCCTGATAGTTCTCCGGATGTGCCTGCGCGTCACGCAGCGTCTCCGAGGAGACGATGTTCAGCTGCAGCTCCATGCCGCCGCCCTGGAAGTAGGACTCCATGACCGCGCGAAGCTTCTTGAAGCCGTCCGCGCCCTGCAGCACGGTCGGGTGGAACTTCATGTTGCACAGCGTTCCGTTTCCGTAGCGGGTCTGGTCGAACTTCAGCAGCGAATTGATCGTGGAGACCGGGCCGTTCTTGTCCATGCCCTGGACCGGCGAAATGCCGTCAGACAGCGAGTCGCTTGCCTTGCGGCCGTCCGGGGTCGCGCCGGTGAACTTACCGAACACCACGTTCAGCGTCACAGGATAGCAGCCGGGCTCGAAGTGGCAGCCGCGGGCGTTGCGCATGACGTTAATGCTGTCCGCGTAAGTGTCCGCCGCGAAGGACAGGTACTTGTCGTACTCGTCATTGGCGTTTCCGTAATGACCGGCCTTGCCCACGATGTACTGGCGGAGCTCTTCATAGCCCTCCCAGTTGTTCATCAGAGCGTCGTACATCTCACGCGTGGTGCAGTACTTCTCCTTGAAGCACAGCTGGTCAATGATGTTCAGCGAGTCGGCGACATTGCCCAGGCCGATGCAGGAGTTGCCGCACGAATTATACTTCGCGCCGCCCCACATAACGTCCTTGCCGGACTCCATGCAGCCGTCGAACGTGGC
>CAYLPO010000141.1:0-5099 GCA_964385575.1 uncultured Lachnospiraceae bacterium
ATACGTTGCCCTTCGAAGCACGAAAAAACAGCGCCTGTGAGTAAACTCACGCGCTGTTTTTCGTGCTTCTCAGAGCTTATCGCGAAAGCTCCCGGCCGGATTCGAACCGGCGACCCCATCATTACGAGTGATGTGCACTACCAGCTGTGCTACGGAAGCCTGGTACCTGCCGCTCGCGCGACGCTGACCGTCGCCTAATATACAACAGATGCGGCCGGTTTGTCAATACCGGTAATATTCCTCATATTTTTCTCTGATCTGAGCGATCCGGGCATTCAGATCCTCGATATTCTGCTTCGCCCGAAACGCCCAATCCTGCTGATTTCGGAGCAGCTCGCTCACCATATCCAGCCGTGCCTGCGCATGTTTTTCCATGATCTCCAGATATGCGCGTCCGTCGCTTTCGATACGTCCCTGTTCGGCTACAGCCTGCGCTCTGACATCCTGCGCTTTCCGGCGTTCGCTCTCCGCGTGTTCGCGGACCTCCTCTGCCTCAGCATGCGCCTCTTCTACGATCCGGGCCGCCTCTGTTCTGGCATCTGACGTGATCTTTGCCGCCGCATTCCTGGCATCCGCCAGGATCCGCTCAGCTTCCTTTTGCGCCTCGCCGGCGGCTTCTTCCGCTTCCCGCAGAAGCGCATCTGCCTGAGATCTCTTATCCTGACAATACTCCTCCGCTTCCGCTTTCTGAGCGGCGATCTCGTCATACGCTTCCTGCCGCACGACCTCGGTATTACGAGCAGCCTCTTCTCTGGCTCCCGCCAGGATCTCCTGCGCGCGTGCTTCGACTTCGGCAATATACTGTTCCGCGACCGCCGTCATTTTCTCGGGTTCCGCGATCAGATCCATGATCTCGTCATCGGCCCCTTCATCTTCTTTAAACAGATCTTCCATCACGGTCTCCTGTCTCATGAAAAATAGTTTTGATATACGTTCCAGAACGGTACTGCCGTCTGAATGGTTCCGCTGCCGAATGACAGCAGATCCCATGCAGGCTGATTGATAAACACATCCAGTTCCGACAGCGCTGACTCATAGGATTCCAGAAATGCCTCCTGATGTCTCAGCGCCAGAATCCCCGCGCGGTTCGTCTCCGTCTGTTCCGCCAGATAGTTATTTACACAATATACCACATACCATTCATTTTCAACCTGGAAGGGTTCGCTGATCTGTCCCTGATCCAGCTGAAACGCATGCTCTGCGTAGACCGGATCGACATCATTCCGACCGATCGTCCGATCGACGACCTGGGAAATGCTGTAGTTAAAGGCCAGTTCCGAAAACTCATGGCCGCTGTTGAACTGTTCCACAATACTCTGTGCCGCCGACTGCTCCGTCGTCACGACCTGCTGCACCGAGATCACGCGCGCCTCGTCATCACTGACCACGCTGTCGGCATTGTCCGCAAGTGCATTGATCGTTTTCATCGCAAGCGCATAATACTCAAACGCCTGCTGTACATCCGCCTTCCTGCCCGCAAAATACTCCATCTCGGATGTGGTCATCTGCGAGTAGTAATAATCCGCGGCCTGCGTGACCTGGCTGTGCTCGGTACTGCTGAGCTCGATCCCGTTTTCCTGACCGATCGCCACGATCTCCATCAGAACCAGAAGATCGTCTTCCAGATCATCGATCATATACTCCGAAAGCGGATGTCCGTCGGCCTGCACGTTCCAGAGTCCCAGCTCCCCGTAAGTGCCTGCCAGCTCATAAGTCTCCGCGATCAAAAACAGTCTGGCGACCGGGGCGGATATGATATTCCGGTTCACTTTGATCAGGTCTTCATTTCCCATCGTAATGGAGGAAAACAGATTCCGTCCGCGGCGGTTTCCGCCAATCACCAGAAACGCGACGACAAGTGCCGCAATGATGATCACCGCAATAAGGATCTTCTTCTTTGTCAAAAAATGCTGCTGTTTCAAAACTCTCTGATCGCCTTTCTGAGCGCCGCGAGGGGCAGCCCCACGACATTTGCGTATTCTCCTTCGATCCGCTCTACATACGGCTCGAACAATCCCTGTATCCCGTAAGCTCCGGCCTTATCCGCAGGCTCGCCGGTCGCCGCATACGCGCGGATCTCTTCCTCATCCATCTCGCAGACCGAAACGGCTGTACGCGCACAGAACGTCTTCGTTCTGCCGTCCGCTGCATCGATCAATGTCACGCCGGTCAGGACCTCATGCGTCCGCCCGCAGTAACCGCGGATCATGCGGCAGGCATCTTCCTCATCCGCCGGCTTCCCGAGTATCTTTCCATCTGAGACCACGATCGTGTCTGCGCCGAGGATCAAAACGCGATCCCCTGTTTGACCGGCTGTATCCGCAGCCTGACTCTCTGACCGGCACCCGCAGCCGAGGCTTTCCGCCACTGCTGCCGCTTTGCGCCGGGACAATTCCTGTACCAGCAGCGCAGGCTCCGTCTCGTCGCAGTCCTCATCACAGCCGCTGACGTGTACTTCAAAAGGAATCTTCAGTTTTTCCAGTAATTCCCGTCTCCTGGGAGACGCGGATGCCAGTATGATCTTCATGCTCTGTTCCAAAATCAGTTACCTCGGGGGGCGTCTGACGCCTCGACGCACAGGAGAACTCCGTCCCGCACGCGGACGCACATCATGTCTGCCGCCGGTTCATTGCTTACGGTCAGGGTCGGCCAGAAGTCCAGATCCGCATCCTCCAGGCTGTATCGAAAGCCTTCCAGTGTCACTCCGGATGCCGGACCGTCAAACGGCAAAAACGAGACATACGGGCCGAACAGATCCTCCCGACGGATCTCTCGCTCGCCGCGGATCAGATACATTCGCTGCCAGGGATCGACAAACTCCATGTCAATGCCGGCATCGAGCGCCTGCTTCATGGTCTTCAGCGCACAGTAGGTGTGGTCAAAACGCGTGCCGGTCCCGCCGAGGACCGTGATGTGTCCCGGCTGCTTTGCGACCGCTCTGCGCACTGCCAGCTCCATGTCCGTCTCATCCTTCTCCGCCGGGAACTCCTCCCACTCGATAAAACGGATGCTGCGGAAATAGGCGAGTGTCTCTTCATCGACCGAATCAAAATCTCCGACCGCGAGATTTGGAATAATGCCCAGCTTTTTCATGGCGGCCAGACCCGAATCGACACCGATCCAGAAGCCGCAGTCCATGGACTTCATGTATTCGAAGCAAAAGTCGATATCCGCACTCCCGCCGTTCACGATCCCGATGTGCAGCGGCTCTTCCTGCCGCGGTTTTTTCTCGCCGAAGATCTTCATTCAGCCAAAATCTCAGCGAAATCTTTCGCGTTTTGCAAAATATCTCCGTCAAAGACGGCCGAGCCCGTTACACACAGGTCCGCTCCGGCAGCGATCAGATCCGGGATATTCTCTTTTTTTACACCGCCGTCGATCTCGATCGTAAACTGCAGTTCCATCTCATCCCGCATATCGGCCAATGCTGCGATCTTCTCCTCTGCGTAAGGAATGATCTTCTGGCCGCCGAACCCGGGATTGACGGTCATGATCAGCACCATGTCGACCTGCTCGAGTACCCATTCCACCGTGCAGAGCGGTGTCGCCGGATTTAACGCCACGCCGGCCTTTTTCCCGCACTCATGAATCAGCCCGATCGTCCGGTCAAGGTGACGGCACGCTTCCGCGTGCACCGTGATAATATCCGCACCGGCTTCCGCAAATTCGCGGATATACCGATCCGGATCCTCGATCATCAGATGCACATCCAGCGTCAGGTCCGTACAATTTCGAATGGATTTCACGATGGGCTGTCCGAAACTGATCTGCGGTACGAACATCCCGTCCATGACATCCAGATGAAGAACCTTCACACCGGCTTCGGCAATCAGGTCGATCGCTGATTTCAGATTCGCAAAGTCCGCAGTTAAGATCGATGGTGCGATAGCGGCCATAACGGCTCCTTTCTGTCCGGTCAGTATTTTCTGGCGTTTTTCCGCTCTTGCAGAAGCGTCATATAAGCCTCATAGCGTTCGGGACTGACCTTCCCCTCACGCATGGCCTCTTTGACCGCGCAGTCCGGCTCATCCGCATGGAGACAGACCGCAAAACGGCAGTTCTTCTGATATTCGGTAAACTCCGGGAAATAATCGCGTACCTGTTCCGGTTCCAGATCATTTTCCAACGCGGAAAACCCGGGGGTGTCCAGCAAAAAACCGTCCCCGCCCAGATAAAACAGTTCCGTATGCCGGGTCGTATGCCGTCCGCGCTGCAGTTTTCGGCTGACCTCGCCGGTCTCCATATGTGCGCCGCCCATGATCTCATTCAGAAAGGAAGACTTTCCCGCTCCGGAAGGCCCCGCAAGCACCGTGGTCTTTCCTGCCAGCAGAGGACGAAGCGCATCAATGCCTTCCCCGGTCTTCACACTGACCGTACGGAGCGTATAGCCCGTGCCGATAAACGCGTTCTGAAGCGCCGCGGCTTTCCGCGCGCTGACCAGATCGCTCTTATTCAGGACGATTACCGGCTCTACACCGGCGGTCTCGGCTGAAAGCAGCAGGCGCGACATGTGAAGGATATTCGGCGCGGGATCTTTCATGGCAAAGAAAGCCAGCATCAGGTCCACATTCGCCACAGCGGGCCGGATCAGCGTGTTCCGCCGCGGAGCGAGATCCGTGACATATCCCTCCACATCTTCCGTATATGTGAGTTCAAACTCGGCGATGTCACCGACGAGCGGCTTGATGTCCTGATTCCGGAACAGACCGCGCGCGCGGCAGGCATGAACCTGTGCACCGTCATGCACATAATAGAACCCCGCGATGGCTTTGACGATCTTCCCCTGCATCAGGTGTTCTCACCGCTGTTTTCGCCGCCGTCTTCAGGGGGCGGCGTAGGTGCCTCAGTGGAAGGCTCTTCCGAAGGCTGCGTAGGCGCAGGCCCCTGACTGACGACCAGCGAAACACTGGTTCCGACGGTCAATGTCGTGCCTGCATTCGGCGACTGACTGATCACGCTTCCGTTCGGAACCGTGTCACTGTAATCATAGGAGACAGCCACGTTCGGGAAGCCGGCAGCACCAAGCTCGCTCTGCGCGCTTCCGACATCTTTGCCGGTTACATTCGGCATCGGGGCCACGGAAGGCCCGGTACTGATAT
>CAYLPO010000142.1:0-5069 GCA_964385575.1 uncultured Lachnospiraceae bacterium
AGTGGTGCTCCGTGGTGCGCTGGGAGAAGACCACGCGTCCGTTCCTGCGCTCGGCAGAGTTCCTGTGGCAGGAAGGCCACACGGCTCACGCGACCGCCGAGGAGGCAGAGGCGCGCACCATCCAGATGCTGAACATCTACGCGGATTTCTGTGAGGACTTCCTGGCGATCCCCGTGGTGAAAGGCCAGAAGACGGATAAGGAGAAGTTCGCGGGCGCAGAGTCCACGTACACCATCGAGGCTTTGATGCACGACGGCAAGGCGCTGCAGTCCGGAACCAGCCATAACTTCGGTGACGGTTTCGCGAAGGCGTTCGGTATTCAGTACTCTGACGCGAATAACGAGCTGAAGTACGTGCACCAGACTTCCTGGGGCATGTCCACCCGCATCATCGGTGCCATCATCATGGTCCACGGTGATGACAGCGGTCTGAAGCTGCCGCCCAGAGTGGCGCCCACGCAGGTCGTGGTCATTCCCATTGCCCAGCGCAAGGAAGGCGTCATGGAGAATGCAGGCGCGCTGTGCGACCGTCTTGTCTCGGCGGGCATCCGCGCGAAGTTCGACAGCTCGGACAAGAGCCCGGGATGGAAGTTCTCCGAGCAGGAGATGCGCGGCATCCCGCTGCGCGTGGAGATCGGCCCGCGTGATATCGAGAACGGACAGTGCGTGCTGGTCCGCCGCGATACCGGCGAGAAGATCGAGGCTTCGCTCGAGGGCATCGAGCAGACAGTCGCAGACCTGCTGGAGCAGATCCAGGCAGATATGCTGGCTGCCGCGAAGGCGCATCTGGCCGGCCATATCTACGATGCGCATGATTACGACGAATTTAAGGATACCGTCGCGAACAAGCCCGGCTTCATCCGCGCCATGTGGTGCGGCGATCAGGCCTGCGAGCTGAAGATCAAGGAAGACACGACCGCGACTTCCCGCTGCATGCCGTTCGAGCAGGAGAGCATCTCAGATGTCTGCGTCTGCTGCGGACGCCCTGCAAAGAAGCTGGTCTACTGGGGCAAAGCCTATTAAGATCCGGACAGCAGAGCCCATGAGGGCCCGTCCGGGCGGGGTGAGTGCATGAAGATCAGGATCCCGGACAATGTCAGAACCATTATCGCGGCCTTCGAGGGCGCGGGCCATGAAGCCTGCGCCGTCGGAGGCTGTGTTCGTGATTCCGTTCTGGGCCGCGAGCCGCAGGACTGGGATATCGCGACATCGGCATTGCCCGGAGAGACGAAACAGATCTTCCGCCGCACCGTGGATACCGGCATCAAACACGGGACCGTGACGGTCCTGATGGGAAACGAAGCCTATGAGGTGACGACGTACCGCGTGGACGGCGCCTATGAGGACGGCCGCCATCCGAAGTCGGTCACGTTCACCCCGAGTCTGCGCGAGGATCTTGCGCGGAGGGATTTCACGATCAACGCCATGGCCTACAGCGATACGCTGGGACTTGTGGATCTGTTCGGCGGGTTGGAAGACCTGCGCGCGGGCGTGATCCGCTGCGTGGGCGTTCCGGAGGAGCGCTTCGGCGAAGATGCGCTGCGGATCCTCAGGGCGCTGCGCTTTTCCGCGCAGCTGGGGTTTTCGGTCGACCCGAAGACAGAGGCTGCGGCGGCCCGCCTGGCGCCGACGCTGGCCAAAATCTCCGCGGAACGGATCCGCGAAGAGATGACGAAGCTGCTGGTCTCGGATGACCCCGCGGCGCTGCGCAGACTGTATGAGACCGGCATCACGAAGGTGATCCTGCCGGAATTTGACGCGCTGATGGAGACAGAGCAGGATAACCGGTATCATCTGTACAATGTCGGCGAGCACACCATCCGCGTCGTGGAACATGTGTCTCCGGATCCGGTCCTGCGCTGGGCGGCGCTGCTGCATGACATCGGGAAACCGGACAGCTGCCAGATCGACGAGGCGAAGGGCCGTATCCACTTTATGGGACACGGCGAGGCCGGCGCGCGGAAGGCGGAGGAGATCCTGCGGCGTTTGAAATTTGATAATTCCAGCATTGAGACCATCACGAAGCTGATCCGCTGGCATGTACTGTTCTTCAACCGCGGCGAGTACGACGTGCGGCTGTGCCTGAACGATATCGGGCCGGAGCGCTTTCCGCTGCTGATCGAATTGAAGAGGGCGGATGCCTGGGGGAAGAAACCGGAAAACCTTGCGTTCAATCTGGGCCGCTGCGACCATGTGATGGCCATGTACGAGGAGATCCTCGCGCGCGGCGACTGTTTCCGCACCGCAGATTTGGCGGTGAAGGGGAAGGATCTGATCGCGGCCGGCATTGCCCCGGGACCCGCGATGGGCGAGATCCTCGCAAAGATGCTGGACGATGTGATGCGCGAGCCGGCGCATAATGAAAAAGGATTTTTATTGAAAAAGTACGTGGAGTGAGCGGATGGAATTACGGCAGATCCGTTATTTTCAGACGGTTGTGGAGGAGAACAGCTTTTCCGAGGCCGCAGAGGTGTGTCACATCTCGCAGCCTCTGCATGGTCGAGGTCGCGACACATAATCCGCTCGCGAAGCTGGACCGCGTGGAGGTGGACGACCTGAAGAACACGCCCTGCATTCTGGTGTCCTCGGCGGGGCAGGAGGAGAACGAGCGGACCTTTTACCGCGATGTCGTGGGCTTCCGCGGGGGGATACTCTTCGCGAAGACACTGCAGGAGGCGCGGATTCTGGTCACGTCGAACCGGGGATTTCTGCCGGTCGAGGGTGCGGATGCGGCTCCGTGGTTCGGTTCGACCCTGAAACGGATCCCGCTGTGCCGCGGCGGCGAGCAGCTGGTACGGAATTACTGCGCCTTCTGGAGCAAGGAGAACTCCGGGTATTACATCGAGGAGTTCGCGGAGATGCTGGAGACGGAGTTTCACTGAAATACGGAAAGCACCGCACCAAACCTTGTATTAATGAAAGTGATATGAAGGGCCCGGAACTCGAATTGATGTTCGCTCCGGGCTCTTTTATATTACTCTCTAAAGAACCGAGGCGGAATGCCGAAATCGGAACATCGGAGCATAACCTGCGAAAGGAACTCGGACCTGGAGGAAAGATATGATGCCAAATGAACTATTCGAAAAAGAAAACGTCTTCGGCATCGGTCAGCCGAACAGCGCATTCGCACAGTATTTTACGGGGGAGTCCTTCCTGAACCTGCTCGTGGATCCGGCCACGTCGCCAGTCTTTCTCGCGAATGTGACCTTTGAGCCGTCCTGCCGGAACAACTGGCATATTCATCACGCGAAAAAAGGCGGCGGCCAGATCCTGATCTGCACGGCCGGCAGCGGCTGGTATCAGGCGGCCGGCGAGCCGGCGGTGAGCCTGGAGCCGGGTATGGTGATCGTGATCCCGGAAGGCGTGAAGCACTGGCACGGCGCGAAGAAGGACAGCTGGTTCGCACACATTGCCTTGGAGGTGCCGGGCGAGGAGTGCGCGACCGAGTGGTGCGAGCCGGTGAGCGACGAGGAGTATGCGGCACTTTAAGGTGTGGAAAAGGAGATGCTATGGCCATCAGTGAATTTGCAAAAGACTATCATGAAAAAATGTTCCCCGGCTATGTCTCGAAGTTTCTGGAGACGGACCCGGAGTTTATCGAGCGGTTCGACAACTTCGCATTTGACGAAGTGATCCACATGCCGCTTGCGGAGGGGCAGGAGCCCATGGACGACCGCACGCGCTTCATGGCGATCCTTGCCACGCTGCTGGGATGCCAGGGCATCGACGAGTTCCGCGCGATGGTCCCTGCGGCACTGAACATGGGCGTGACCCCGGTCGAGGTGAAGGAGATCGTGTACCAGGCGACCGCTTATCTGGGGATCGGGCGCGTGTTCCCGTTCCTGAAGGCGGTCAATGAGATCTTCGAGGCGCGCGGCATTGCCCTGCCGCTGCCCGGCCAGGCGACCACGACCGCGGAGGAGCGCCGCGAGGCCGGCACGCAGGCGCAGGTCGACATCTTCGGCGAGGGGATGCGCGACTTCTGGAAGTCCGGCCCCGAGGATTCGCGGCACATCAACCACTGGCTGGCGGACAACTGCTTCGGCGATTACTACACCCGCACCGGCCTGGATTACCGGCAGCGCGAGATGATCACGTTCTGTTTCATTCTGGCACAGGGCGGCTGCGAAAACCAGCTGCTGGGGCACGCGAAGGGAAACATGAGCGTGGGGAATGACGCGGCGTTCCTGATCCAGGTCATCTCGCAGTGCCTGCCTTACATCGGGTATCCGCGCACGCTGAACGCGCTGGCGGTGATCCGGAAGGCGGCAGAGGCTTGACCGGAGGCAGAAACCGCCGCAGAGGCGATCATCAGACAGAACAGAAAACGGACATCAGGAATTTTACGGAGGAAGAAAACATGGCGAAAAATCTGATCATCTACTATTCGCGAACCGGCGAGAACTATGTGAACGGGAGCGTGAAAACGCTCGCGAAGGGAAACACCGAGACCGTCGCGGAATTCATCCAAAAGGCGGTCGGCGGCGACCTGTTCCGTGTCGAGACCGTGAAGGAGTATGCGGCGGACTACTATGCCTGCATCGATGAGGCGAAGGACGAGCTGCGGGAGCAGGCGCGGCCGGAACTGAAGGCGGAGCTGGGCAGCATTGACGAATATGAGAATATCTTTATCTGCGGCCCCTGCTGGTGGGGGACATTCCCCATGGCGATGTTCACGCAGCTCGAGAAACTCGACTGGGCAGGGAAGAAGGTCATGGCGGTCATGACGCACGAAGGCTCCGGACTGGGTTCCTGCGAGAGGGACCTGAAGCGAATCTGCGAGGGCGCATCGTTCGGAAAGGGACTCGCGGTCCACGGCGCGGACGCGGCGAAGTCGGAGAAGACCGTGGCGGACTGGGCGAAGGCGCAGGTGTAAAACACGGGATATCACGCAGGGTATCACATCAGGTATCACACAGGATATCGGACATGAAAAAGGCCGGCACCTCGGAAGAGAGACGCCGGTCTTTGAAGTAGAATGAAAAGCGTATCGGAAACTTTCGCGGTTTTCCGCTTCAGCACATCTCCGCAAACGCCTGCACCGCCGAGCGGATCTGCTCGTAGTTCACC
>CAYLPO010000143.1:0-5063 GCA_964385575.1 uncultured Lachnospiraceae bacterium
CCATGTTCGCGGGCAGACCCAGCTCGCGGCCCACGACGCGGACCTCGTCCTTAAATAGAATGCGCACAGGCTCGACCAGCTCGAAACGGGAGGCGATATCCTCGGGCAGACCGCCGGCGTTATGATGCGCCTTGATGCCGGCCTCGCTCTCCAGAATGTCCGGCCAGATGGTGCCCTGTGCCAGGAACTCCACGCCTTCCAGCTTCCGCGCCTCGTCGGCGAACACATCGATGAACTCCTCGCCGATGATGTGGCGCTTCTGCTCCGGATCATCCACGCCCGCGAGCTTATCCAGGAAACGGTCGACCGCGTCCACATAGATCAGGTTCGCGTTCATCTGATTCCGGAACACCTCGATGACCTGCTCGGGCTCGCCCTTTCTGAGCAGACCGTGGTTTACGTGTACGCATACCAGGTTCTGGCCGATGGCCTTGATCAGCAGCGCCGCGACGACGGAAGAGTCGACGCCGCCCGACAGCGCCAGCAGCACCTTCTTATCCCCGACCTGCGCGCGGATCTCCTTGACCTGCTCTGCGATAAACGCCTGTGCCTGCTCGGGAGTGGCGATACGCTCCATGTTATCCGGACGACGGATGTCCTGTACCTGCATTTTCAGTCCCCCTATCTTAAATGATTCCGTGAATAATGGGCCATGCACCGGTCCGGATGATGCACCGGTCCGGCGTGTTTTAAAAAGAACGGACCTATTTTAACCCGAAAACGCAGTATGTTTCAACCAAAAGAAATGGGGAACGGTCTGGACGAAGGCCGAATGTTGGACGAAATGCCGGAAATGGAATATAGTTATTGTCAGGAGGTACATCTATGAGTATTTATCTGCGCCCGTATCGTTCGGAGGACACCCCGGCGGTACTGGAGATCTGGAACGAAGTCATCGAGGAAGGCGGGTCCATTCCCTTCGTGGAGCCCATGACCGCGGAGTTTCTGGGGATGATTCTGGGCGATGCGGAAAATGTCGTCGCTGTTGAGGCTGACCCGGGAGCCGCCGAGCAGATCGTCGGCATGTACTCCGTCCATCCGAATATGCTTGGTCGGTGCTCGCATATCGCGAACGCGACCTACCTCGTGAAGGCGGGGCGCCGAGGTGAACATATCGGTGAAAAACTGGTGCTTGACAGCATTGAAAAAGCGAAGGAGATGGGCTTTCGAGCCATGCAGTTTAACGGCGTGGTCAAGTCGAATGTACACGCGCGGAATCTCTATGAGCGCTGCGGGTTCCGCGTGGTGGGAGAAATCCCGGAGAGTTTTCAGGTCAAAGACGGTCACTATGAGAACGGGCTGGTGATGTATCGGGCTCTGTGAGGAAAAGGCGAGAACAGAGACAGGCCTCTTTGTCGCCGTGACAAAGAGCCCCGTTCCTGTTCTCATCCCCGTCGTTCGTCAAACATACGGCTGTGTCGGCAGATCCCAGTCGCAGAACTGCCAGTACGGCGCATTCACGCGCTCCGCATAGGCGTCCATATCGACGTCTGTCCAGTCATAGAACCCCTGACCGGCCTTCTGGCCGGTCTTTCCTTCGGCGATCATCCGATCGATCACCGGGGGTACATCCTTCCGGTCGCCCAGCACCGGGAAGATATTCGCGCAGCCCGCCCGGTTCAGGGCCAGCCCGCCGTTGTCAAAATGCTCGAAGATCCCGATGGAACTGTACCGCGGGCAGAAACTGTAGTTCAGTGCGGTATCGATGTCGCGCGGATCGCAGATTCCCTCCTCGACCAGCGCGAGGCACTCGCGCCAAAGTGCGAACTGCAGCCGGTTCCCGATAAACCCCGGGGTCGGTTTTTTAAGTATCACTGGCTTCCGGCCCATGGACTCCAGAAACTCCTTCGCGAACGCCAGCACTCCTTCGGCGGTCGCCGGACCTTGACAGAGCTCGAAGTAGGGGACGATATGCGTAGGATTGAACGGATGTGTGACGATGATCCGGTCCGCATACTTTCCTGCATCCTCTGCCAATTTTTCCGGAATGATCGATGAACTGACCGAACAGATCGCTCGCACATGCGGACAATGTTCCCCGATCCGCCGATAGACCGCATGTTTCTCCGCGAGATCCTCCACGACCGATTCGAAGACGATATCGGCCTCGGATAATGCCTCGTATGTACGCACGACAGTCAGGTACGAGCGGCAGATACGGATCTGTTCTTCCGTGACCTTGCCGTGTTCGAGAAACTGTCGGAAATGTTCCTCCCAGGTGTTTCGGAAACGCTTCTCAGAGGAGTCCGACCGCGCAAAGACGGCTGTAGGATATCCGTGTCCGGTCGTGAGAACGGCAAGCGCGGATGCGATCATGCCAGTGCCGATGACGGCAATGCGGGTGTTTGGGCTGGATTTCATGGCGTTCTCCTTTAATAATATTTTTCTTGATTTCCCATATCTTTTCTTCCACTTAGACCTATCTATCGACTTTTTTGTACTAAAAGTATAGCAGAAAACGAATAATATGACTAAATTTGGCTAATATTACTATGTTTTTGCTAGGAGATACTTGAATTGCTTTTTTTTTTCGTGCTATGTATTAATTCTAATATTTAATTAAAAGATTGCTTATGTTTAAGAATTGCTGAAAAGTATTTGACGGCTGCCTGTCCGTGGAGGAAACCTATGACAGAAAAGGATCTGCACAAACTTCGCCGACAGGATCTGCTTCAGCTTCTGCTCTCGCAGAGCAAAAACGTGGCACAGAGGCAGACTGAGTTGGAGACGGTCTCTGCCCGTCTCACCAAGCAGACGGAGACGGTCGAACGTCTGAAAAAGAGATTGAACGAAAAAGACGCACAGATCGAGCATCTGAAGGAACGTCTGAACGAGAAAGACCGGCAGATGGAACGCCTGAAGGGACGTCCGGTCGACGATGAGCAGTTGGAGCGTTTGAAGGGACGCCTGAATAAGAAAGATGAGCAGCTCGAACGCCTGCAGACGCAGGTGGACGAGAAAGATGAGATGATCCGCGAACTGCAGGAGCTGCTGAAAATTAAAAAAGATGCAAAGACATTGAATTTTGATGAATTACTCGAGGTGGGATACCGTGCCGCGAAAGAGTATTTAGAAGAAAAGAAAGGCGGTAAGGGTAAGTCTGAAGACATCGAGTGGCTTTTTTGATTCCTGACAGGGATGCTGGCTTCTGGGAGGAAAAGTCATGGGCGAAGCTTTTAAGCATCAGTTATTATCAATGCTGAAACGACAGAAGAACCGCAGGCATCGTGCGCTGAAGGTTCTTAGTCTGTGCCTGCTCGTGGCTATCGTCACGGCGACTGCGCTGCGCATGCCGGGCGAAGCCATGACCCACACCAGCCGCGTTCTGGCCTGCAGCCTGCAGGGCAGTGCGGAACCGGTGGTACATACTCATAATACCGACTGCTACGATGAAAACGGTGCGCTCGTCTGCCCTCTGCCGGAACGCGCGTCGCACACGCATACCGAGGCATGCTATGACGAGAACGGCGCTCTGATCTGCGGGCAGGAAGAGATCACCACTGAACATATTCATAATGAAGCGTGCTTCTATACCGTGGAACTTACGGATGAAGAGGTCGCGACGATCAACGATACCGAGGCTGCGGCAGCGCCTGAACCTGCCGGGGCCCCCGCTTCCGAAACACCGGCCAATGTCATGGCCGATATGCCCGTGCAGGAGATCGAAGAGAGCATCCCCGGGGGTGCTCTGCGCGTGCATGTTTCTGCCCCTGCCGGCGCACTTCCTGCCGGCACCGCCATCCAGATTCTGAATATCTATCCGGACGGACTGCCGGATGATCATGTCGTGCGCACGGAGCACGGCGTGATTCTTACCGGCCGCGGCGCGGATGTTTTATTTATCGCGAACGGCGAGATCGTACATCCCGCTATACCGGTCGCGGCGAAGCTGATCATCGACAATATCACGGTGAATGCCGGTATGGTGTATGTAGAAGACGCCGATGCCGATCACGACGTGACGGAAGAGGACGCTTGTTATCGGATCGTGATCCTGCCTTCCGAGGAAGCGCTGCTGCCGCGGACGGATGCCGCAACGGAAGAAGCACCGGTGCCGGCTGAACCGGATCAAACAGTTACTGCCGCAGAAACAGACACCGCCGCGGAAACCGTCGACGTGAATGAAGCGATGCCCGAACAGATCTTCGACGCGGATACGGACGAAGGAGTCCATGTGCATGTCGTCGCTCCGGAGGGTGCCTTCCCGGCCGGTACGGTTATGAACGTCACCGACATCGATGATGCCGACGTACTCGATACGATCGCGAATGCGGTCGAAGGAACCGTCCGTAGCATGCAGGCGGTCGATATTACCTTTACCTATGAAGATGATGCGATCGAGCCCCTCGTTCCGGTCGCGGTGTCCCTGACTTCCGCTGCCGTGTCGGAGAATGCCTCGGTCGTCCATGTGGACCATGAGGGCGAGGCCACGGTCGTGGAAGACGTGAATGTCACCGAAGACAGCGCCGTCTTCGACGCGGACGCCTTCTCGGTTTATGCGGTCGTGGACATCACCCTGGAAGACACCATCATCACTTCCGACGGACAGAATTATCACATCACGGCGACCTACGGTCCGGAGACCGGGATCCCCGCGGATGCGGTCCTGGATGTGCGCGAAGTGACTGAGGGCGATACCGCTTACGATATCGGCTATGAAGACTATGTAGCGAATACCGAGGCTGCGCTGGGCATGGAGGCCGGCAGTGCGGCATATATTCGTCTGTTCGATATCAAGATCGTGGATGCGGAAGATCCCGAGATCCAGTATCAGCCCGCCGAAGGTACGACTGTGGATGTGCGGATCGAGCTTGCGGATGCGGAGCCTGCGGAGGACGAGACCCTGAATGTGGTTCACTTCGCGGACGGCGCCGCAGAGGGTGACGTGGTCGAGGTGACCGAGAGCGAGAACCAGGCGGTGCGGTTTGCGGCAGGGGCGTTTTCGGTGTATGGCGTGGTGTCTTCGGGTGCGACGACGAATCTGGACGGGAAGACTTTCGCGCTCATCACTCTTAATGACGGTTGCGGATGACCAATAATTTGCTCTGCCACTGACAGCATAA
>CAYLPO010000144.1:0-5054 GCA_964385575.1 uncultured Lachnospiraceae bacterium
AGATATCGTAGTTTTCTTATTCCTTTTACCAGTTTTCCGTATCTGGCACTGGTCATTTCGTTCCAGGGCTTTGAATAGTAGATACTATTCAATACTTTCCGAACGGTTATCTTATCCTCTTTCCATCGTTTCCAGCGAAAGCTACAAGAAACCACCCGCTGTAATTCTTCATACATATAATTAATGAATGAACTGTATTCATCATCATTTGACAGATTCATTAACATCTCGACCGTTTTCAACTCCGAATCACATTTATAAAACATATTCGGATCGTACCTGTGCGTGGCTGACTCAGGGTTTTCGTAATATACATACCATATCTGCTCAACTAAACAGACTTGTCGATAGAGTTTTACCAATTCCAGATTCCATATAATATCTTCTCCTATAGAGATATCCTCATGGAACGGAACCCTCTGAGCCAATTCTGTTTTTACTAATCTTGCTACGGATCCTCGGGGAACATGACCGTCCCTATCAACTTTGACAGGATCAGAAACAAGGTGTTTCTTAAAAACTGCAATTTGATCTTGTGAAATCCGCCGCATCCTATACTCATTTAAATGCGGAAGTTCGGCGCGATCGTTTTGATAAGATGCGCCTCCGACAACAAATTCAGCCCCTGTCTCTCGAGCTGCTCGAACTGCCATCTCTAGAAAACGATGCAACACCAGATCATCCGCATCCACGAATGTCACATACTCCCCTTTCGCTTCTCGAACTCCGTGATTTCTGGCAGCGGATACACCTTGATTTTGTTGTTCAATGACCCTGATACGCTCATCTTTCTCTTTAATCTCACGAATCAAAGCATCATAAGAAGCATCACTACCATCATTGATCAGAATCAATTCATAATTTTGGAATGTCTGAGCCAACACACTATCTACTGCCTCTCTGAGGAACTGAGAATCACCGTTATAAAACGGGATAATAACGCTGACTACCGGACCATCTCCTCTCATTATTCAGCCTCTCTCAAAACTTCTAAAGTTCTCTCCAATCCTGCCGTCATATCATACATCGCCTTCCACCCCAGACACTGCAACTTCTGCGGATCCAAGGTCGCTTTCGTCGCCTTCGAATATCCAGCCTGCTCGACAGCATCCGGAAGATCGAAAACCACCTTCGTGCCTGCGTTTTCTGCAATGATACCAGCCAGATCTTTTAATGTGATGTCGGAAGCCTCATCCGCGATGTTATACGCTTCGCCGCAGCTGCCTTTCAGTAGGACCCAGAGCAGTCCGCTGACTGCATCCGCGACATAGCTGTAAGAATACAGCTGCGTCCCTTCAGACTTCAGTATGATATCTTCTCTCGCCGTCCCTTTCGAGATGAACTGCGAGATGGCTTTCGTATCCGTTTTCAAGACGCTGGGACCGTAAGTCCGGGAAAGTCTGGGGATCACGATATCCAGGCCTTTCTGCCGGATGTACGCTTGACAGAGAGCCTCCCCGGCGCGTTTGCTCTCCGGGTACCCTGCGCGCATGGTATTGCAGTCGATATAGCCACAGTAGTCCTCGGAAAACCGATCGATATCTCCACGGTTCTCTCCGTAAACTTCTACGGAAGACGCGAACACAAACCGTTCCGATTGCAGATTTGCTGCCAACTCCAGCAGATTATTCGTGCCAATGATATTCGTCGTCACGGTTCCGATCGGGTCCGAGGCATACGCCACCGGGTGTGTATTGCTGGCCAGATGAAAGATGTAATCGAGGCCTCCTGAAAATGTGTCTGCCGGCAGCTTTTCGTTCACATCATGAACCAGGATGTGAAGCCGCGGATCGTCCGCATACCGGGCGAAACGGTCTTCCAGTTTTCCCTTCGTCCGTCCCGCTGCCCATACTTGACACGTGATACCTTTTTCGTCTTTCAGTCCAAAAAGCGTGTCGATCAGACAGCTGCCGATCATTCCGGCCGCACCGGTGATCAAAATGTTCTTTCCGTCCAGTTTCTCCCAAGGGAGATCCTGCGCCATGACACGCTGCAAGTCTTCCAGATAAAGTGTATGTTCCCAAAATCTCATGAGGGATTCTCCATCTTAAGATACGCCTTAAACAGCTCCAAATCATCCGGTGTAGTCAGCTTGATATTCTTATCCGATCCAGCTGCAAAGTGCAGCGTTTCCCCTAGTTCCACCATCATCGTGTTCGTATAAGAGGAACCGTAAATACCAATCTCTTTCTCAAAGGCCTCGTGATACTTCTCATTCAGCACCTGATATCGGTACGCCTGCGGTGTGGAAACCCGCCGCAGCGTCTCACGAGGAATGTACTTTCGCGTAGTGGTCTCGTCTTCGTCATTCACCACAAAGATCTGCTCATTATAAGGCATGGAAGTCACCGCATTACCGTACTTCTCGCAGGTCATGATCACGTCGGTCAGAACCGTAGCATCCACCAGCGGACGGATACCATCGTGAATGATGATCGTGTCATCCGGTGAGCACTTTCCTTCCAGATGATAAACGCCATTCCGGATAGATTCCTGGCCGGTCTGTCCGCCGCTCACGATCCACTTCAGTTTCGTGATACCGAACTGGTTCGCGTACGCCTGCAGAACTTCATGCCACCCGTCGATGCACACGACTTCGATCGCGTCGATCTGCGGATGCTTCTGAAAGCCCTCCAGTGTATAGATGATCACTGGCTTGTCATAGATATTGATAAACTGCTTCGGGATCTTCTGGCCCATTCTATGGCCGGAACCTCCGGCGATGATGATCGCGATATTCGCCATCTGATATCTCCTGTCACTCACATGAAAAGAGTCGGATGTCACACCCGGCCCTTCCCTTACATTTACTTCTGCACCTTCTCACTATTCACAAACCCGCCGAACAGCGTCTTAAACAGGATCTGAATATCCAGCCACAGCGTCCAGTTCTCGATGTACTCGATGTCATAACGCACGCGCAGCTCGATGGATGTGTCGCCGCGCAGGCCGTGAATCTGCGCCCAGCCGGTAATGCCGGGAAGCACCTGCTGTCTCACCAGATACAGCGGGATCTCGTCTTTAAAGTGATCCACATGAAACGGTACTTCGGGCCGAGGGCCGACCAACGACATATCGCCTTTGATCACATTGAAAAACTGCGGAAGTTCGTCGATGCTGTACTTGCGGATAAAACTGCCGAACTTGGTCTTTCGGGGATCTTCATCCGTACTCCAGCCGGTCGTCTCGGTGCCGGTGACGCGCATGCTGCGGCACTTCAGCATGTAGTACGGCTTCCTGTTCTTGCCTACGCGCTCCTGCTTAAACAGGATGGGCCCCGGACTGGAAAGCTTTACGCCGATCACCGCGATCAGCATCAGCGGACTCGAGAGCGCCACCAGAATGCATCCCCCAATCACATCGCCCAGGCGTTTCATGAACGCCATGCCGGCATTATCCAGCGGTGTAGCGCTCAGGTCAATGATCTTCGTGTCTCCCACTTTCTCGATGACCGGGTGCGAAGGAATAATATTCGAGTAGAACGGAACCAGGCTGGTCCGCACACCGCTGTGATCCGCGGCACCGATCACGGTCTTCAGTGTCTCCATCTGCCCGTACTCCAGCGCAATAACCAGATCATCGATCTCATGCTCCAGCAGCCAGGCGTCCAACTCATCATAGCTGCAGATCCGCGGCACATCCGCCACGGCATCCCCTTCATCTCCCACGAAGCCGTCCACATAGACGCCCAGGAACTTTTCTGATGTGATATCACGGAAATACTGCTGAGCATTTGGACCCGCGCCGACCAGGACCACATGCTTCAGGTCCAGCCCCAGCTTGCGGTAGCGCTGCATGATTTTACTCATGATCACACGCTTGACCGCCAGCAGAACGCAGGCGATAGCACAGTAGAAAATCACATTTAATCTGGAATACGTCGAGATTCTCAGCAGGTACACAAAAGCCAGAAACACCGCGGAACAGATGATATTCAGCGCGATGACGATCGGAATATCTCTGGATGGCTCCAGGAACCGCTTGATTTCATACCGTCTGGCCAGCGCATAAATCACGATGGTGAAAACCATGAGCGCAATGCCCAGCGCCACGTACTCCACGTTATTGATCTCCCAGCTGCGGATGCCCGGCATCACCTTGAAGCGGATTACCCACGCCAGAAAATAAGAAACCAGGATCAGCAGAATATCCGTCAGGACATTGATCGTATTCAGACGTTGTTTATTATGTGTGATCATAATTATCGGTTCTCAATGAAACGGTTCATGAACCAATTCCCGGGCCGTCACCCGAGCTCTCTCCCCGCCATCTCCAGCGCCGCGGCGATCACCGCGTCCATGTCGTAATACTTATACTCGCCCAGCCGGCCGCCGAAGATCACCTTCGACTCTTTCTCGGCCAGCGCTTTATACTGCTGGTAAAGAGCGCCGTTCTTCTCATCATTCACCGGATAATACGGCTCATCCCCAGGCTTCCACTCCGAGGAGTACTCACGGCTGATAATGGTCTTCGGGAGGTCCTCGCCGTCCTCGCCCTTTCCGAACTCAAACCACTTATGCTCGATGATCCGGGTCCAAGGGGTCTCGCGGTCCGTGTAGTTCACCGCGGCATTGCCCTGGAAGTTCGGCTGATCCAGGATCTCGTTTTCGAAGCGCACCGAGCGGTACTCCAGCGTACCCAGGCTGAAGTCGAAGTACGCGTCAATGGCGCCGGTGTAGACTACCTTCTCCGCCAGAGCGTCATACTCTGCCTTCTTCGCCAGATAATCCTCTCCGAGCCGCACCTCGATGCCCTCGAGCATGCGCTCCACCATCTTCGTGTAGCCGCCGACCGGGATGCCCTGATAAAGCGCGTTAAAATAGTTGTTGTCAAACGTCAGGCGCACCGGCAGGCGCTTAATGATGAACGCCGGCAGATCCTTACAGTCTCTGCCCCACTGCTTCTCGGTGTAGCCCTTGATCAGCTTTTCGTAGATGTCCCGGCCCACCAGGCTGATGGCCTGCTCTTCGAGGTTCTGCGGCTCGCCGGTGATCTCCGCGCGCTGCTCGTCGATCTTCGCCTGCGCCTCGTCCGGCGTCACGACGCCCCACATC
>CAYLPO010000145.1:0-5007 GCA_964385575.1 uncultured Lachnospiraceae bacterium
TGACGAAACAGATCGGCGTTCTGGAGTCCGAGCTGGGCGGACAGCTCTTTGTCCGCTCGCGCCGCGGAACGGAGCTTACGCCTTTCGGGAAGTACGCGCAGCAGCGGCTTCAGGGCGTTTTCGAAGACTTTGAAAAGGCTGTGCAGGATGTCAGAAACCACGCCGGAGATCAGCGGGAGAGTATTACGGTAGGCATCTTTTCCGCTTTGCCGCGGGAAGAGCTGGTGCTGCCGTTCGTATCGTTTCTGCTGACTTCGTATCCGGAACACCAGATCCAGCTGGAAATGGTGGAGCTGGCAGCGGGTCTGCAGAAGTTTCTGGACGGCAAGCTGGATTTTCTTTTGACGAATACCCATGAGGAGGACGATCTGGCAGGCTATGAACGCCTGACCTTCGGGACGTATGACGCGAAAGTGGTGGTCTCGCAGGATCATCCCTGGAAGGACCGTGGCAGCATTACTCACGAGGATCTGGCGCAGGAGCCCTTTATTAAGATGAAGCTCGATCCGGATCATTATGCGGTTCCGTCCGAGGACAGCTTTTACCAGAATATCCCCTGCCGGAAGATCATCGAAGCCAATAATTTCGAGACCATGATGGTGCTCCTGCGGCAGTGTGCAGGCTTTGCAGTCATTCCGCTGGCTTTCACCAACATGAGGTGGGCGCAGATCAAGTCGTTTGATTATCCCGGAAAAGGACTGCGCTTCTCCACGGCGCTGATGTATGACCCGCATAACCCGATCAAGGATATAGACCGAATTGTAAAGAAAATTCGAGAATATCTGAGATATTAAAGCCTTTTGGCATTTTGTCTTGTCAGAAGCACGCCGCATATCGGCCGCGGCGTGTTTTTTATGTCTTTTTTACAACCTCTGGTTGGGGAATGAGTACTAATGTCTGATAAACAACCCGCCGCCTTGTGATGTATTCTGAAAACAGGAAAGGGGGTACATCTTATGCTTACCGAACGTGAAAATATGGAGATCTGTTGGAATCATGAGCAGCCGGAGTGGGTCCCGATGATCAACACCGCGGCGCAGATGATCATTACCCCGGAGGTGAATGACCGTCCTCTGTTTATGAGTGGAAAAGACCAGTTCGGGCTGGAGTGGGAACTTGACCCCAAGCACCCTGAGCTGATGACGCATGTCAAGCCCGGCGGAGAGATCTTTGACGATATTTCGGACTGGGAGGATTTCATCAAGTTCCCGGATTTTAAAGATAAAGACTGGAACGCGGCGCGTGAGCGCACGAAGGCCATGTGGGCGAAGAAAGATCAGCTTCAGGGCTATTTCGTGGGCAATATGGGCGCGTTTGAGCGCATCTGCGCCATGATGGGGCATGTGAACGGCATCATTGCCCAGTTCATGGATGAGGAAGCTTACGCGGCGTATGTCAATGCCTACGCGGATTACCGCATCAATCTGTTTGCGCTCCTGAAGGAGTATTTGGATATTGACTTTGTTATGATGCATGACGACTGGGGAAACCAGAAAAGTATGTTCCTCAGCCCGGAGGAGTGGCGGAGATTTTATAAGGAGCCGGAGCGCCGCATGGCGCAGGCGGCTCATGATCTGGGGATGCATTACATGCATCATTCCTGCGGCTACATTGAGCCCATCATCGGAGATCTCGTCGAGATCGGCGTGGACTCCTGGCATGCGGTCCAGCCTGTGAATGACCTGAAGACCATCAAGGAGACTTACGGCGACAAGCTCATCTTCGCCGGAGCGGTCGACACGCAGGTGACGGACAGACCCGGCGCCACGGAGGAGGAAATCCGCGCGGAAGTGCGCCGCGTGATCGACACCCTCGGCAAGGGCGGCGGCCTCATGGCTTCCTCCTCGGTCATGTTCTCCATCGTTCCGAAGGTGGACGGCATCATTGATGACGAGGGGAAGAAGTACGGAAACTACGCGACGCTGAAGTTCGCGTGATCGTGTTTCGTTTCAATTGCGCCTAAGGGCGTCCGTGTTGAGACGGAAGCGGACATGATCAGTGAAAAAGGAGGATGAGATCATGGAAGGGAAATGGGTATTTACGGTATACACCTACATGGGCGATATGCGCTCGAACATGGAGTTTCATGTGGACGGCAATGTCCTGACCGGCACGGGCGAAGATGCCTCGAACGGCGCCGTGGCTCCGCTGGTGAACGGCAAGTTCGAGAACGGTGAGTTCAGTTATGAGCTCACGATCAAGACCGCTGTGGGCGAGATGACGAACCAGATCTCCGGAAAGGTGGAAGGCGACACCGTCACCGGCAAGAGCAAAAACCCGATGGGCGAGTTCGACCTGACCGGCGAGCGCGCGTAAGCAGTTCCGCAGCGGACATTTTGTATGAATATAGAACGCCGTGCCCGGTAATGCCGGACACGGCGTTCTTTTTTAGCGACAGATGGGAACGGCAGCTGGTGACATTGTTCGGATCCCGGTCCGGTCAATACACGGCCTCGGGATGGTTCTTATAGAACGTCTCGCCGTAAGTGTAGGCCTCGTCCAGGACCCAGCCGCGGATGATGTTCGGCATGTCGTCGCCGACCTTGCCGATGACGTTCGCGCCGCCGCACATTGCGAATCCGCCGCCGGGCGCGTATTTGTCGATGGTCTCGCGGACCTGTCTGCGGATGTCCGCCTCATCGACTTCCGGATAAGTCGACGGCGGTCTCCAGTCCCAGCACCCGCAGAGCGCAAGCTTCTTCCCCAGCTTTTCCTTCACGGCGAGGATGTCATTCGTTTCCTGCACCGGATCCCAGGCGGTCACGCCGGCTTCTGCCAGCTCGATCATGAATTCGTCGCAGTGCCCGCAGTTGTGGAACTGAACGGGCAGGCCGTGATCCTTCGCGTCCTCGATCAGGATCTTATAGAACGGGAGCAGCAGCTCTTCGAAGATATCCCGCGAGACGAAAGGCGTCCGCTTCGCCGCGGTGTCATCGAGCAGATAGATCGCGTCGGGAGAGTAGTAGTCAATGATGTAGTGCTGCAGCTTCAGGTAATACTCCGACATGTACTCGAACAGCGCGTGGCATTCTTCCGGCTCCTCGACCATGGCACAGATGCCTTCCACGAATCCCATGAAGCCCACCAGATCCTGGAAGAAACCGGCGCTGGTCACGCCGAGGACCAGTGTCTTTTCGCGGTCAATGCCCATCACGTTCTTCATGAACTCCGCGTCTTTTTCGGCCCAGGTCTTCCAGTCGATCTCGTCGAGATCCGGGTTCTTGATGATGTCACGCCACTTCGTGATGTCATCCATCATGAAATCCCAGTTCTGCGGGATGGCAGAGTACCCGGTTTCGGGGTTCGTGATGAATTTTACACCCCACGGATCCACGCCGCCTTTCGGACCGTGAAAGTCCAAAAATCCGGGGTTCGTCATGACTGCGGTCGGTTCGATGCCGGGGTAGGGCATCATATCAAAAACCGGAACATATTCCGGCATTTTTCCTTCGAGAAGCCGATAATAGTTTTCCTTTTTTGAGAGCATAGGCGCACCTCCGCAAAATGCAGTGAAACTTCAAACGACGAGTATTCCGCAAGCCTCTTCCGTCAGGTCCTTCTATGAAAAGTTTAGCATAAAGGATGGGAGAAACGTTAGGCCGAAATGCAAAAAAACAAACAAAACCCGGAGACGCGGCTAAATATAATAAAAAACCGGAAACGCATCATGGTTTCCGGTTCCTTTTTTACATGTTTTTCACTGGCTTTTGCGTGATCAATGAGTGTTCTCAAATCACCTTTTTCTTTTTCAGCTCTGCCATCTCCTCATCTGAGAGTCCCAGCAGGCCGCCGTAGATCTCGGCGTTGCTCCCGCCCAGAGCCGGGCTGGTCTCGTACTCAATGTGGTTCTCCGAGAGCCGGGGCGCAAATCCGGGGACTTTTACTTTCCCGCGCTGCGGGTGATCGATCTCGACCATCATGCCGCGCTCGTAATACTGGGGGTCATTCGTGATGTCCGCGCAGTCCAGCAGCGCGCCGGCGGGAATGTCGGCCTTCGCCAGGATGTCCATGGCCGTGAACTTGTCATAATCCTTCAGCCAGTCGGTGATCGCGGCATCGCAGATCTCTTTGTGCAGGAACCGCTCGTGCGGCGTCGCCATCTCGGGGCAGACATCCTGCTTCAGGTCAGGACGGCCGATGACGTCGCAGAGCTCATCCCACTGGCGGCTGCCCGGGTGGCGGCTGCAGTAGATGTGCACGTAATCGTTCGGCCCGAAGGGCTTGCAGGGGTAGGTGTTTGAGGGCGCGACGTCCTCGAGCGGCATGCCGTTCCCGACGCGGCGGTTCGGCTTTCCGTTCGCGTGGTAGGGCTCCCACTGGGAGCGGGAGAGGCCGATCATGAAGTCCTGCATGGCGATGTCGACCCGCTGGCCGATGCCCTCACGCTCACGCTGCAGCAACGCCGCGATGATGCTCATGGCCAGCGCGGTTCCGGTGCCCGAGTCCGCGACGGAGATCCCGGCCTTGATGGGCATGTCCGGCAGACCGGTCGCGCTTACCAGAACGCCGGTATGCGTGGCGATGGGGTCGAAGGCCGGATAATCGCGGTAGGGTCCGTCCTGCGCGAAGCCTTTCAGCGAGGCGTAGATGATCAGAGGATTGATCTCTTTGCAGACTTCATAGGTCAGACCCAGCCGGTCCATGGAGCCGGGGCCCATGTTTTCCACGATGACATCGCATTCGGCGACCAGCTTTTTCAGAAGCGCCAGGCCTTCCGGGGTCTTGGCGTTGCAGGTGATGGACTTCTTGTTCATGTTCATCACCAGAAAACCATAACTGTCAATGCCGGGCTCGCCCTGATTATAACGCCCGAGCTCGCCTTTTTCGGGACGCTCCACTTTCAGCACTTCCGCGCCGAACCAGGCGAGGGTTTCCGTGCAGACGGTGCCCGATTCGAACTGCGTCATATCCAGAATACGATAACCGCTTAACGGTCCTTTGCAAGCCATGTCATTTCTCCTTTGCGTATCACTTTGTGTATCAGCGTATCCCGTTTTTTCTCCGTTC
>CAYLPO010000146.1:0-4989 GCA_964385575.1 uncultured Lachnospiraceae bacterium
AGATGTTCGAGGATTACTTCCTGGAGCCGTATAAGAAGATCTACGGTTATTATCACGATCACGGTGTGGAGTTCATCGTCCATCACTCCGACTCTTACTGCGTGAACATTATCCCGCAGATGATCGAGATGGGCATCGACGTCTGGCAGGGGCCGATGAGAACGAATAATGTCCCCGAGCTCGTGAAACAGTATCAGGGTCAGATCACCTTCATGGGAGACCTGGATAATAAGCTCGTCGACTTCACCGGCTGGACTCAGGAAGACTGCCGCAAGGCTGTCCGCGATACGCTTGACTCCGTGAATTCGCTGACCAGCTTTATCCCCTGCATCACGCAGGGAGGTCCCGGCTCGCTGTTCCCGGGAACCTATCAGGGACTGATCGACGAGATCCGCCTGTATAACCAGGAGAAGTTCGGCTTCACGCCGGAAGAGCAGGCTGCCATGGCGCCGCCGACGGTCATCATGTTCTGATCCCGGCAGAGTGATCTGTCAGACCGGTTTGACAGGTTGATCCGACAGAAAAGCACAGTATGGGGCCGCACAGAGATGTGCGGCTCTTTTTTTGCGCCTGATTTCGGGTTGTTGGCACGGCTCGGGATTAACGGTATAATCAAACTGCAAAAACAGGATGTACGGCAGGAATGGTCCTCCGTATTTTGAGGATCGTTCGACATATCAGGAGGTCATTTTATGAAGATTCTGGGAGTTTCACTGGGAACCAAAAACGGAAATAATGACACGATGTGCCGCGTGGCTCTTGAGGCGGCCAGGGATGCCGGCGCCGAGATCGAGTTCATCCATGCTTTTGACTGGAATTTTGATTACTGCTCCGGCTGCGTGGCCTGCTCGCGCGGTCTGGTTATGGGAAGAGGCATGGTGTGCACGCGCAGGGATGATTATCAGGCATTTTATGAGAAGATGCAGGATGCGGACGGTGTTCTGATCGTGGATCCCATCTTTGAGTCCGGCGGATCCGGCTTGTTTCACACGCTGTGCGACCGCATGGGACCGGGACACGACAGCGGCATGATGCTGGGCGCGCATTTCCAGATGCTGGAGCAGACCGGAAAGGGACTGGATCCGCGGTATTTCCGCCAGAAAGCCATTTCCTTTGTAGGAATCGGCGGCTCCGACTGGGCGGTCCGCGTGGAGACCGACCACGCGATGCTGGCCATGAGTCCGGGATGGAAGGTCGTGAATAACGAGTTCTTCTCCTGGTGCAAGGACGTCATCATGCAGGATGACAAGATCGAGCGCATGAAGGAGATCGGACGGAACCTGGTTGAGGCGGCGCGTGAGATCATGGAAGATAACGCGAAGATGGAGATCCCGGTCGCGGAGAACACAAAGTCCTACTGGAAGGGCGCTGAGGGCGCCTGCCCGCATTGCCAGGGGAATAACTTCTACATCTATCCGGGCACGACCCGCTGCGTCTGCGAGCTGTGCGGCCTGGAGGGTACGCTGGAGATCGTGGACGGCGCGTTTAAGTTTAAGTTCGACCCTGCGGAAGAGTGGCGCGCGCATGACATTATCTCCGGAAAGAAAGCGCACGGAGAGGACATTTTCGAGAATGAGGGACGCCTGATGGATCTGGGAAAGGATCCGGAGTTCAAGGCCAGAAAGGCGCACTATACTGCGGTGATCGAGCCGACGCCCGCGCCGTCGAAAGAGGCATGATTCACGTTCTCAGGCAGGCGTAAGGAGGAAGGCAGCATGGATCCGAAAACGTTTTTGGAGATCCTGGCGCAGGCCGGAAAACTGAAGACCACGGTGCGGCACTGCTGGCTGGAACCGGACCGGCGCGAGAGCGTGGCAGACCACTGCTGGCGGCTGACGCTGATGGCCATGCTGCTGGCGCCTGAGCCGGAATTCGCGGAGACGGACATGAACCGGGTGATGCGCATGTGCCTGATCCATGACCTGGGCGAGTCGTTCACCGGAGACATTCCGGTGTTTCAGAAAGGGGATTCGCAGGAGCACGCGGAAGAGGGCATCCTCCTGGAATGGATCGCGGGTTTTCCGGAGGCGCAGCGGGAGGAGTGGACGGCATTGCTCGCCGAGATGACTGCGATGGAGAGCAGAGAAGCCCGGACGTATAAGGCGCTCGATGCGCTCGAAGCCCTGATCTCGCACGACGAGTCGGATATCGGTACCTGGCTTCCGCTCGAGCGGGATCTGCAGCTGACGTATCGGCAGGAGAACATGAAGGTCTCGCCGTTTTTCGAAGAGCTGCGGGCCTGCGTGGACGCGTGGACGCGGATGAAGATCGCGGGCGCAGGAGATCCGTGAAGAAGAAAAGGATGGAAGAGGGAGATCTAAAGATGCGCTACAGACATTTTGACCGCATGGATCGTGATATAGCGGAAGTCAATGTGGGCACCTGGGGGCTCGGCGGAGACGGCTACGGAGAGACGAATGACGAGGACGCCGTACAGGCTATCCGAGCTATGCTGGACCGCGGCGTCAATGCCATCGACACCGCGCCGGCCTACGGGAACGGCCATGCCGAAGTGCTCGTGGGCCGCGCCATCAAAGGCTATGACCGGGAGAAGGTCATTGTGGCAACGAAGTGCGGCATCATGAATCACACACTGAAGGCCAGGCGCGGCGCCGTGGGCGAGGTCCGCGACGCCTCGTTCGGGAACATCCTCTATGAGTGCGAGAAATCGCTGCGCCGCCTGGACACGGATTATATCGATATCCTGTATGTGCATTGGCCGGACTATGATACGCCGCTCGCGGAGACAGCCGAGGCGTTCAATGTTTTAAAGGCGGAGGGAAAGATCCGCCACATCGGACTGTCGAACTTTTCGCGGGAGCAGATCGAGGAGATCTCGAAGTACTGTCAGGTGGATGCGCTTCAGATCCCGTATTCCATGATCGTGCGCGAAAAGGAAGAGCTGATGCAGTGGGCAGCGGCGCAGGGCATTGACACATTTACCTACGGTTCGCTGGGTTCCGGGATTCTGTCCGGGAAATATCGGACATTGCCCGAATTCGGCCCCGGCGATCCGCGGGCCATGGGCTTCTATCCTTATTTTCAGGAGCCCGGGTTCTCGAAAGTCATGGAGCTTTTGAAAGTTCTGGACGAGGTCGCCGAGGATACGGGCCGCCCGGTCATCGAAGTCAGCCTGAACTGGACCGTGTCGAAACCGTTCGTCTCGACAGTGCTCTGCGGCGTGCGCAATGCCGCGCAGGCGGAGGGACTGGTGCGCGCGTTCGACTGGGAGCTGACGGACGCGCAGACCGCAAAGATCGATGCCGCTATCGACCGGACGATCGATTTTTACGGCGGAAACGGGATGAAATGACGGGCTTCGGTAACGCGGTAACATGACAGGAAGAGGAAACGCAACTACGCGCAGGCGGCAGGTGGATCTTGTCGGAGGTCCCATCCTGCGGTCATTGATCACATTGGCGATGCCCATCATGGCTTCGTCTTTTCTGAATACCATCTACAGCATCACGGACATGGCGTGGATCGGCCTGCTGGGGTCGCGTGCCGTGGCCGGTGTCGGCGTCGGCGGCATGTTTATGTGGCTGGCGCAGGGGTTCGGGGCGACCGCACGAATGGGCGGTCAGGTAAATGTGGGTCAATCGCTGGGACGCGGCGACCGGACCGCGGCTGCGGATTTCGCGCGGGGCGCGATCCATCTGGCAATCTTGCTTGCGGTCATCTTCGCGTTTGTCACGGCAGGTTTTACCGGGCGTCTGGTCTCATTGTTTCATCTGAATGACACGGTGGCGGTGACCTCCGCGATCCGTTATATGAAGATCACCTGCGGCTGCGTCGTCCTTCCGTATCTGACCGGAACGCTCGGCGGTATCTGCACTGCGCAGGGCGATTCGCGCACACCGCTGCTTGCGAATTCCGTGGGACTGGCGGTGAACATGTTTCTGGATCCCATGCTGATCCGCGGCGTGGGACCGTTTCCGGAGCTCGGTGTCGTGGGCGCGGCAGTCGCTACGGTCACGGCGCAGTTGATCAGTGTTCTGATCCTGGTGTTTCGCGGGCGCGGAGACAGCGCCAACGTGCTCTCCGGACTTCGCCTGCTGCGGCTTTCCGGAAGGTCCTTTTACCGGAACATTATCCGGATCGGGGTGCCTGCGAGCCTGCAGAGCATGGTCTACTGCCTGATCTCGATGACATTGACCAGACGGATCGCGGCGTTCGGCGCGGCTGCGGTCGCGGTGCAGAACGTCGGGGGAAATGTAGAATCCGTCTCCTGGAATATTGCCGACGGCTTCTCCTCCTCGATGAACGCGTTCTGCGCGCAGAACTACGGCGCCGGAAAACCGGACCGGATCCGCCGCGGATACAGGATTGCGTTTTTGGCCATTTTCTGCTGGGGGCTGTTCATCACTTTGCTGTTGGAATGCTTCCCGGCGCAGATCGGAAGCCTGTTTTTCCATGAGGCGGACGTTCTGCTGACCGGTATCCCGTACTTCCGGATCGTGGGGCTCTCCGAGGCCCTGATGTGCGTGGAGATCATGACGACCGGCGCGTTGTCGGGCCTGGGAAGGACCAGACTGTGCAGTCTGATCAGCATTGTCCTGACCGCGGCGCGGATCCCGCTGGCGGCGGTGCTGTCATCGACCGCTTTGGGACTGAGCGGTGTCTGGACGGCATTGGCCGTGACCTCGATCGCCAAGGGCGTGACGTTTGCGCTGGCGTTCCGGCGGGTGAGTGCGGGGATTTCTTAAATAACGGGTGTTATATTATAAACGGACAGCTTTTCGGGAAAGAATATGAAGATTTATCTGGCCGGTCCTTTTTTTAATGAGACCGAGATTCAAAACATCGAATACGCCGAACGTGTCCTGACCGCGCGGGGAGTGGAGATCTTCAGTCCCATGCGCCATGAGGTGCGCTCGGAGGAGCCCGGCAGCACGGCCTGGGCGCGGAAGATCTTCGAGATGGACCGCAAGGCCATCCAGGAGGCGCATATCATGGTCGTGATGTACTACGGCAATTACAGCGACAGCG
>CAYLPO010000147.1:0-2837 GCA_964385575.1 uncultured Lachnospiraceae bacterium
AATCATGCATTACCTTTTGACAGAATGTATCCGAAAGCTATATAATATTTTTGTATGTTTGGGCGCCGCCATTGCCTGAAACAAGAAAAAGCAAAGGGAAGGAGAGATCGACATGGCACATATTCTCATTGTGGAAGATGAGAAACCGATCAGAGAACTCCTCCGGCTGAACATGCTGGAGGCGGGATATGAGTGCACCTGCGCGGCGGACGGCCTGCAGGCCACGGAACTTCTCGAGAATCATACATACGATCTTGCGATCCTTGACATCATGCTCCCGTATGTGAACGGATATGAGCTTTTGGAGTATACGAAGCCTTCGGGCACGCCCGTGATCTTCCTGACTGCGAAGGCCGCCATTGACGATCGTGTAAAGGGTCTGACTGCCGGAGCCGAAGATTATATCGTGAAGCCTTTCGCGATCGCGGAGCTGTTAGCCCGCATCGAGGTGATCCTTCGCCGTTATCATAAATCCGCAGAGATCCTGAAGTATGACGAGTGGTCGATCGACACGGAATCCCGCACGGTCACCAGCGCGGACGAGACCGTCCACCTGACGCCGAAGGAGTATGAACTGTTCGTCCTGTTTGTCCGGAACCGCGGCGTGGCCCTGTTCCGGAACCGGATCTTCCAGATGATTTGGGAGACGGATTACGTCGAGGACACACGGACTTTGGATCTGCATATTCAGAGGCTTCGGAAGAAGCTGCATCTGGAAGAGAGACTGAAGACCATCTACCGGATCGGTTATCGTCTCGAGTAGGCCGCGGCACTGCAGCCCGGTACCCGGCATTTGTGAGGAGTGCGTTCCACCGTGGGTTTTCGCTGGAAAATCATGTTCAGCAGTATTATTCTAGTAGCCATTGCCGTTTCGGTCAGTGGCTATTTATTGTTGAATCTGAGTTACAGCAGAAGG
The DNA here is from genome assembly GCA_964385575.1 of uncultured Lachnospiraceae bacterium. Taxonomy (GTDB): domain Bacteria; phylum Bacillota; class Clostridia; order Lachnospirales; family Lachnospiraceae; genus RGIG5636. Next base: position 917 of record CAYLPO010000147.1, read on the forward strand.
TGGGAAAGCGAGATCGAACAGTCGGTCGAGGAAAATCGCCTGATCTGCGCGACTGTGGCGACGGGACTGGAGGCTGCGGAGGAAGCGGCCGCGGCGGAAGGACTTTCGGCTGCGCTGCAGATCCATGCCGCAGGTGAACAGGTCACGGCAGCGCTGCGGCAGACCCGCACGGGATATATGCTTCTTTCCCGTGACGGCGACGAGTACTACTCGAACGCGACCGAGGATGAGACCGATCTTGTGAGCGCGAATTTCGATCGCCTTACGAGCGCGCTTCAGGACGAAGCCAATACCTATACGATCGTTGAGAGCAGCACCGGAAAAACATACATTGCCGCTGCGGGAACATTTGAGGCGGATCGCCAGACCGCCATCGCGGTCAGCTTCCGGGATGTCTCGCCGGTATTTGAGCTGCGCGCGCAGATGCTGCTGTTTTATCGGATCATAAGCGTGATCATCTTTGTGATCGGCGGTATTGCGATCTATGTTTACGCGCATTTTCTGACGCGGCCCATCGAGGATCTGGCCAAGGTCTCGGCCGGCATGGCTGCGGGAGATTATTCTCTGCGCTGCGATGCGAAAGGCGATGACGAGATCGGAGATCTGGGCCGCACCTTTAACTTCATGGCAGATTCGGTCGAAGATCACATCCGCGACCTGACCGAGGAGAACCGGAGAAAAGAGGAATTCGTCGCGAACTTTACGCACGAGATCAAGACGCCTATGACTTCGGTCGTCGGCTATGCGGACATGATCCGCTCGCGCGACCTCCCGGAGAAGACCCGGACGCTGGCAGCGGATTATATTTTTAATGAGGGTATGCGCCTTCAGACCATGTCCATGAAACTGTTCGAGCTGTTCCTGACGGATGAGTCAAACATTGAGATGAAGCGCTTTGCGCTGCGGCCCTGGGTGGAAGACGTTGCCAAGAGCGTTTTCCCGAAAATGTACAATGAAGGCGTCCGCCTTTCGGTCGAGTGCCCGAATATCTCCATGGTCGGAGAGGCGGACCTGCTCAAGACCGCTTTTATCAACATCCTGGATAATGCCCGGAAGGCATCGCCGAAGGGTTCAACCATCCACTTCCGCGTGAAGCGCGCGGATCAGGGCGTTCGGATCGAGGTCGAGGACCACGGCATCGGCATTCCGCAGGACGAGATCGAGAAGATCACCGAGGCGTTCTACATGGTGGACAAGTCCCGCTCACGGGAGAGCGGCGGCGCCGGATTGGGACTGGCTTTGACGCAGAAGATTCTGAAGCTGCACGGTTCGCGCCTGGAGGTGCGCTCCGAGCAGGGAGTGGGCACGGTCATGTCAGCTGTGTTCCGGAAGCAGGATTGAGGAGATCGGCATGAGAGTGAGACCGTCCAGAAAAAAGTTTTATCTGTTTCTCTGTGTGATGATCATCATCGTGATCGCGGCACTGGTGCTGCCGGGCCTGGCTCTGCGGCTGCAGGATGCGGGCCGGATGGACCGCGTGGTGACGGTGAGCGGCGAGATCTATCGCGGGGATGGGACCGGAGACTGAGCTGATCCGGTGACTGTACCGGCGGCCCGGCCGGTGATGAAAGGAGACCTCTATGGCTAAGAATTTCGGAGAACTTTTAAGCACGAACCCTTACCCCGGCAGAGGCATCATGCTGGGAAAGAGCCCTGACGGGAAAGCGGTTATCGCATACTTTATCATGGGACGCAGCGAGAACAGCCGGAACCGCGTCTTCGTGACCGAGGGCGAAGGCATCCGTACGCAGGCATTCGATCCGTCGAAGATGACGGATCCGAGTCTGATCATCTATGCCCCGGTACGTGTGCTGGACGGGAAGACCATCGTTACGAACGGCGACCAGACAGATACCATCTATGACGGACTGGCGGCCGGGAAGACTTTCGAGGAGTCTCTTCGCGTGCGCGAGTTTGAACC
>CAYLPO010000147.1:2847-4989 GCA_964385575.1 uncultured Lachnospiraceae bacterium
GAACCCGACGGCCCGAACTATACGCCCCGCATCTCCGGCATGATCGAGCCGGCGGAGGGCGGCTTCTCCATCTGGATGTCTATCCTGAAGTCGAACGACGGCGACCCTTCTGCCTGCCATCGCTACACCTTCAGCTATGATGTGCCGAAGGCCGGCGAGGGCCACTTTATTTCGACGTATCAGACTGACGGAAACCCTCTGCCGAGTTTTGCCGGAGAACCGATCGCGGTGGATATTGCAGGCGACATCGACACGTTTACCGAGAATGTCTGGAACAGTCTGAATGCGGATAATAAAGTCTCGCTGTTTACCCGCTTTATTGATTTTGCGGCGGGCACCTGCGAGACGCGCATCATCAACAAGCACGAGTAAGTCGGGCAATGCAGGCCCACGGGCCGGAAAGGATCACGATCAATGAACGAATTAGCTTTAAAATACGGCTGCAACCCGAACCAGAAACCTTCGCGGATCTTCATGGAAGACGGTACGGATCTGCCCGTAACCGTGCTGAACGGAAGACCCGGCTATATTAATTTCATGGATGCCTTAAACGGCTGGCAGCTCGTGAAAGAACTGAAGGCCGCGACGGGCCTGCCTGCGGCGACCTCCTTTAAACACGTTTCGCCTGCCGGCGCGGCAGTGGGCCGTCCGCTGACGGAGACGCTGGCGAAGATCTATTGGCTGGAGGATCTCGGCGTGGATTACCGGACGATCTCGCCGCTGGCCTGCGCTTATGCGCGTGCCCGCGGTGCGGACCGCATGTCCTCGTTCGGCGACTTCATCTCGCTGTCAGATCCCTGCGATAAGGACACCGCGCTGCTGATCGAGCATGAGGTGTCGGACGGTGTCATTGCCCCCGGCTTTACGGAGGAGGCACTCGAGATTCTGAAGCGTAAGAAGAAGGGGAATTACAACATCATCCGGATCGATGAGAACTACGTTCCCGCGCAGATCGAGCATAAGCAGGTCTTCGGTGTAACGTTCGAGCAGGGCAGAAACGAGCTGAAAGTCGATGATGCGTTCCTCTCGAACATCGTGACGAAGAACAAAGATCTGCCGGAGGAGGCGAAGATCGACATGGCGGTCGCGCTGATCACGCTGAAGTATACGCAGTCGAACTCGGTGTGCTACGTGAAGGACGGCCAGGCCATCGGCATCGGCGCCGGTCAGCAGAGCCGCATCCACTGCACCAGACTCGCGGGGTCGAAGGCGGATAACTGGTTCCTGCGCCAGTCCGAGCGCGTGCTGAACCTTCCGTTCATCGATGGCATCGGCCGGGCGGACCGGGACAATGCCATCGATAATTACATCGGCGAGGACTTCATGGACGTGCTCGCGGACGGAAAGTGGGAGCGGATCTTCACCGAGAAGCCCCCGGTGTTCACCGCGGAGGAAAAGCGCGCCGTGCTGGATCAGGTGAGCGGCGTGACGCTGGGTTCGGACGCGTTTTTCCCGTTCCGGGACAATGTCGACCGCGCGCATCGCTCGGGTGCTGAATACATCGTGCAGCCGGGCGGATCGATCCGCGACGACGCGGTGATCGAGGCGTGCGATGAGTATGGGATGGTGATGGTGTTTACGGGCCTGCGGTTGTTCCATCATTGATGTTCCGGGGGCGGCGTAACTGTGCGATGTCGTGCATCTGCAGCCTGCAAAAAGCGGCTCACCGCTCCCTGAAAGTCAGGACTTCACACAAACGAAAAACAGACGGCACCGATCCGAGGCGGTGAGAAATCTGTGATGGATTTCTCGCCGCCCGGATCTGAAATCGCGGTTCGGATACCGCGATTCCTCCGTCTGTTTTTCTTGTGCTCAGTCAGTCTTTCATGGTCGCGGCTCGATGCTTTTTGCCGTGCTGCAGATGCACGATATACCACCGTTTTGCCCGCCCCTCGTCCATGATGGAACAGCCGCAGGGAAGCCGCATTCTTAAAATAATACGTCATAGTGAGGGCGAATTCTGAACAGGAAGGGGCTCTTCTCATCGGGGCGGCGAGGCTGGTGATGGGCAGGACGGTTCTGCTCGTTCTTTTTCGTATGGTTCCTGTGAGGTGCATGGCGGAAGCATAGAAGCGCGACCATGAAGGACGGATCAAACACATAGAAAAGCGAGGGGGAAATGTTTGTATCCGAACAAACATT
>CAYLPO010000148.1:0-4985 GCA_964385575.1 uncultured Lachnospiraceae bacterium
CGCAGTTCGTCTCCCCGTTTACGAACCACCGCACGGATGAGTACGGCGGAAGCCTTGAGAACCGCGCGCGTTTCGTCCTGGAGACGCTGGACAAGGTCCGCGCGGCCGTCGGCGAGGATATGGTCATCGAGTACCGCATCGCGGCGGAAGAGTATGCCGAGAACGGCATGCATATCGAGGACACGATCGAGTTCGTGAAGATGATCGAGGACAAGATCGACCTGCTGCACGTCTCTTCCGGCATGGTCCATGTTCTGGAGTATGTCCGCTTCATGATCAGCCCGACCTATGAGGAGCACTGCATCAACGTCAAGTATGCGCACGCCCTGAAGCAGGCCGGCATCAAGGTCCCGCTCGCGGTCGTCGGCTCCATCATGAATATCGAGAACGCCGAGAAGATCCTGGCAGACGGTGACGCAGACATGGTCGCCATGTTCCGCCCGTTTATGGCAGATCCGAATATGGTGAAGAAGTGTGCCAGAAATCATCCGGAGGATGTGGCACCCTGCATGCGCTGTAATTATCACGGCCGCATCATTCATAACCAGGTCGTGGGCTGTGCTGTGAACCCCATGCAGGGACGCGAGAGCGAGTTCCCGGGCGGCCGCGTTCCGAAGAGCTGGGAGCCGAAGAAAGTCGCGGTCATCGGCGGCGGCCCTGCCGGCATGGAGGCTGCGCGCACCGCGGTCGCGGCCGGACATACCGTCACGCTGTTTGAGAAGAGCGATCACCTCGGCGGGAATATGATCCCGGCCGGCGCTCTGGAGATGAAGGAAGATCTGCACAATTACTGCGCCTATGCCGTTCGCCAGACCGAAAAGTGCGGCTGTGAGATCCGTCTGAATACCGCTGCGACGCCGGAGATCATCGAGCAGGAAGGCTTCGAGGCCGTCATTGTCGCGATCGGCGCGGATCACACCTTCCCGCCCATCCCCGGAATCGAGCGCGCGGTATGGTCGCCTGACGTTGATATGGGACTCGCCGAAGCCGGTCAGGATGTGGTCATCATCGGCGGCGGCCAGGTGGGCTATGAGAGCGCGATCGATCTGGGACGGAAAGGAAAGACCGTCACGATCGTGGATATCCTTCCGCTGGAGAAGCTGCCCACCGGAGCCGGCATCCGAAATGTTTCGTCGGCATCCATCAGCCTGGTGAAGCATGCGGAGGCGGCCGGTGTACGTGAGTGCGCGGAGGTGAAGATCCGTGAGATCACCGCGGACAGCGTGATCGTGGAGCATGCGGACGGCGCGGTCGAAACGATCAAGGCCGACACCGTGCTGGTCGCTGCCGGCATGCGTTCCAGAAAGGCCGAGGCCGAGACCTTCCGCCATGTGATTGCGGAGACCGACGTTTATTTCGTGGGCGATGTCGTGAAGCCGAGAAACATCGGTTTCGCGGTCAATGAAGGCTTTAACGCCGTCATTGCGCTGAACTGACGCCGAAGGAGCGGAGCAACTGCCTTCTTCCTTCTGAAATGCCCGAAAATACACGAAAAATCGACGTTTTTGCAAGAAAATGCTTGCAAGATACATAAACCCGTGATAGATTTCATCATGTAATTAAGGTAACTTTGAAAGGTGGGCCCCGAAAGGGTCCGCCTTTTCCAATAGTTTCGCGCGGATTTTCCGCGTGTATTCGGAGGAATGCATGAGCAAGAGGACGGACATTGAAGCCCGCACCGAAAAACTGCTCGAACCCATCATGGAGGCCAACCGCTTTGAGATGGTGGATGTCGAGTATGTAAAAGAGGGCGGAAGCTACTACCTGCGCGCCTACATTGACAAGGAAAACGGCATCACGATCGACGACTGCGAGCTCGTGAGCCGCGCGCTGGAGGAGAAGCTGGACGAGGAGGATTTCATTGAAGAAGCCTACATCCTCGAGATCAGCTCCCCGGGATTGGGCAGGGTACTGAAAAAGGACCGTGACCTGGAGCGCAGCATCGGGAAAGAAGTCGATGTGAAGCTGTTCCGCGCCGTGAACGGAAGCAAGGAACGCACCGGGTTTCTGAAGGCCTGGAACGAAACGGAGATCACGCTGGATACCGACGGCGAGGAAGAAGTCCTGAAAAGGGATGAGATCGCCCAGATCCGCTTATCATTTACTTTTTGATCATTGTTAGGAGGAAAGAACACCGTGAATACCGAACTGATGGAAGCTCTGAATATCCTCGAGAAGGAAAAGGATATTAATAGAGAAGTCCTGCTTGAGGCGATCGAGAATTCGCTCCTGAGCGCCTGCAAACAGCAGTACGGAAAAAGCGATAATATCAAGGTCAGCATTGACCGCGAGACCTGTGATTTTCATGTTTATGCCATGAAGACCGTGGTCGAGAACGTGGAGGATCCGGCGCTTGAGATCTCCCTGGATGAAGCGCGCAGAGTGGATGCCGCGCTGAACATCGGTGATACCGCGCAGCTCGAGCTCGAGATGATGAATTTCGGCCGGATCGCCGCGCAGAAGGCCAAGAGCGTGATCCTGCAGAAGATCACAGAGGAGGAGCGCTCCTCGCTGCTGTCTTATTATAAAGAGCTGGAACATCAGATCGTCACGGGCGTGGTGCAGCGCCGCATGGGCAAGAATGTCAGTGTGAACATCGGCCGCGCGGATGCCGTGCTGAATGAGCGCGAGCAGATCCGCGGCGAACATTACAACCAGGGAGACCGCGTGAAAGTCTATATCGTGGACGTGCGTGATCTGCCGAAGGGACCGAAGATCCTGGTGTCCCGCACGCATCCCGAGCTGGTGCGCCGCCTGTTTGAGGCTGAGGTCGCGGAAGTTCGGGACGGCATCGTCGAGATCAAGGGGATCAGTCGCGAAGCCGGAAGCCGCACGAAGATCACGGTCTGGTCCAATGACGAGAATGTGGATCCCATCGGAGCCTGCGTCGGCGTGAACGGCACTCGTGTCAATGCCGTGGTGAATGAGCTGAACGGCGAGAAGATCGATATCATTCCCTGGGATGAGAACTCCGCGATTCTGATCGAGAATGCGCTGAGCCCTGCCAGAGTCCTGGTAGTCCTTGCGGATGATGATGAGAAGGAAGCCACGGTCATCGTCCCGGATCATCAGCTTTCGCTGGCCATCGGCAAGGAAGGCCAGAATGTCCGCCTGGCGGCTCGCCTGACCGGATTTAAGATCGATATCAAGTCCGAGAGCCAGGCCAGAGACCTGCTTGAAGAGATCGGCTACTACGAGATGGAAGGCGGCGTTTACGACGACTTCGGCGAGTATTACGGCGAGGAAGGAGAGTATTCCGAAGAGGAATATTCTGAGGAAGGCGATTTTGCCGCAGAGGAGACGCTTTCCGGGAACGGAGCCGACGAAGAGTAAACACAGAAGATACGGACGGATCGCTTATGGGAGCGGAAAAGCGTTATCCGCAGCGGACCTGCGTCGGCTGCCGCGAGACGAAAGATAAGAAAGACCTGATCCGGATCGTCCGGACGCCGGAGGGAACGATCGAGACAGATCTCACCGGACGGAAAAACGGACGCGGAGCATATCTGTGCCCCGGAACGGACTGCCTGAAGAAGGCGTTGAAAAACGGCGGACTGGCAGGCGCGTTTAAGATGCGGATCGAGCCTGAGACCGCGGAGCGGCTGCTGAAGGAGGCAGAAGAGCATGGATGAGAAAAAGATCTGGTCCATGATCGGTCTGGCCAAGCGCGCCGGGCGCGTGGAGACCGGATCCCTTCCCGTAGAGAAGTGTGTCAAGTCCTATCGGGCTTGCCTGGTGATCATGGCGGGAGACGCCTCGGACCGCACGAAGAAAGATCTTCGGAATATGTGTGCATACCGCGAGACAGATCTTGTGGAATTCGGCACCAAGGAAGCGCTCGGACACGCATTAGGCGCAGGAGCGGAGCGCTCGGCGGCGGCAGTCACGGATGAACATTTTGCGATCCGTATTAAACAGTTGATAGAAGAATATTCCCTTTAAGGAGGTTAAGGCTTGGCGACTGAGAATGTGAATAATAACAGTAATGAAGCTGCACCCCAGAAGAAAAAGAAGATCACCGCGGTCTTCCGCCCGAATAACACCGGCGGCGGAAGAGGACGCGGCGGAGCCGGTTCCGGCAGGCCTGCGGGCGGTCGGGGGACCGGCAGCAGACCGGACGGCAGAAATAAAGGGCCTGCGGAGCGGACTCCTGCCCGCCGTCTCATCACCATAAAGTCTGCCGACCAGATCAAGGACCGCGCCGGCGCGCATAATGCGGAACAGCAGGATGTCCTGTATGCAGAGGCACGTCGAAAAGACGCGGCTGAGAAGGCGGCTGCCGAGGCTGCGGCGCTGAAAGCTGCTGAAGATAAAGCTGCGGCGGAAGCTGCGGCTGCGAAGGCTGCGGAAAAAGCGGAGCAGACAACTGCTGCGGCCGCTGTTCCGGAGGCTTCCGCATCGAGTGCTCCTGCCGCGGAAGAAAAGCCTGCCGCAGAGACCACGTCTGTGCCCCCTAAGACTGAGGATTCCGCAGCGCGTCCTGCTCAGACTCAGCGCACGGCGGACAGATCCGCAGGCGAGAGACGCTCCGAAGCGCGCAGACCTGCCGGTGACGGCAGCAGACCTGCACAGAGTGTGCGTCCTGCGCGTGACGGCAGCGGCCGTACCGGCAGACCTGCAGGCGGAACAGGCAGACCCGGTACGGGAGCCGGACGTCCCGGTATGGGCACAGGGAGACCTGCTGGCGGTGCGGGAAGGCCCTCCGGCGGAGGCGGCTGACCGCAGGGTCAGGGAGGCGGATTCCGCAGACCTGCATCCGGAGCCCCTGTACAGGGTGCGGGCGGCCAGGGCCGCGGCGGTGCGCAGAACCGCAGAGGTGCTCAGAATGCCCACGGTGACCGCAGAGGCCGGAATATCGAGGATAAAGAGAACCTGAAGGGCCTGACGAAGAAGCAGAACCGCAAGGGCGCTTTCCAGAAGCCGGTCGTGAAGCAGGAGGAGAAGATCAAAACGATCACGCTGCCTGAGACCATCACGATCAAGGC
>CAYLPO010000149.1:0-4973 GCA_964385575.1 uncultured Lachnospiraceae bacterium
ATCGTGGTGATGGAGGAAGTGACCTGAAAAGAGCGCGGGATCCGCTCCCGTACGCTGACAGACGATCCGAAAGGGTCGCCGAACAGTAAAAAGAAACCGCCGGCCGGATTTTCCGGTCGGCGGTTTTATGATGCATAAGGCTGCTGCCGGAACCTTGCTGCGGCAGAAATGCAGCAGATGCAGCTGTCAGACGATGCGGTCCTGCCCGGCACCGAAACGCAGGAACCGCAGCTCATTTCGACCTTTCGGTACGACCAGGATATCGAATGCCTCCTGGCTTGCCTCGCCGAACACCCGCTCCGGCGCCACGCCGCCGTAGGACTTTTCCCGCCCTGTCGAGACGCGGCCTTCCCGGTCTTCGTAAAAATCGATCTTCATCGAGGCGATGGAAACGATGGGAAATGCGTACTTCCGATAGATCTGGTCCGCGTGATTGTGTCCGCAGATCCAGGCCAGAATATTTCCGCACTTTTTCTGGCGCTTTTCGAGAGCGGCGATCATCTTATCACCGTTGCGTATGGTATCGCTCCAGTGATGAATGTCCGCTGTCGGCGTGACGTGAGAGAACACGATGATCCGGGAATCTTTCGGAGTCGATCCGAGTACGCGGTTCAGCCACATAACATCCTTCAGGGAGAAACCGTACGGGTTCTTTTCTTTCGGGTCGTAAGATGCCAGAAAGATCATGCGGACATTCAGGTCAGGGAAATCCGTGACCAGGTTCTCGGGGTGCGCCAGATAGAACTTTTCCGCGCGGCTTCGGTTCAGGATCGATCTGTCCGGCGAGTGGGTATTGAAATCGTGATTTCCGATGCAGAGGAACAGCGGCAGACCGAAACTCTTCAGATCATTGAGCACGCGGTCGGCGAGACGCAGGGTCTCTTTATCCGGCAGGGCGCCGTCCGTATAGTCGCCGAGATGGATGATCCCGTCCGGCTGAATGCGGCGGCAGACATTTTTCAGCGCCAGAAACGTCTGCTCCCACGTGCCGCCGACCGTGTAATGCGTGTCAGAGCACAGTACGAAACGCAGATCCTCGAAGGAAGCTTGTTCCGCCAGCCGTTTTTCCAAACGGGAGATTTCTTTCAGGACGCCGGGAGACATGGCGGTCGGGGCAAGCTTTTTTGTGCGGCGCACCCGCAGCAGTTCGTCCAGGCTCGGTGTGCCGCTCAGCGGGCGTGTGAACGATGACGGATCGTTTTTCAGGACAATGCGCAGATATCCGTCTTCTGCGACGGTATATGGATCTCGCAGCCACTCCTGATCATAGGTTCCGGCATAGGTGGTCCAGTTCGATTCCACCCGGTAGGCACGCTCACGGATCAGATCGACGGGGATCTCTGCCCGGTAATAATACAGGCGATAGAGGATGCCGTCCGCTACCGGCTCCAGAATATCACCCGCATCGACCTTGACGGGTTCTGCGGCTGTCCACAGACCGTTATAGATCTCTGTCATACCGTTTTCTTCGTTTACGGAACAATTCGGACGAAGCTTCTGGGTCTCGCCCTGTGCCTGCAGGCGAGCCACGGAGAGCACACGCTTTTCGCAGTACAGATCGCAGTTATTCGTGATCAGATCCGTCACACCGGCCAGTTCTTTGTCCTCGAAAGGCTTCAGGGTCCCGAAATCATCGCCGGACCGGTATCCGTCCCCCGCGGCGGGCGGAGCGGGAAAGAGAGTTTCCTCTTTCCGGGAACTCCAGGCGCGAACGGCCCAGCCGACCGAAATGCCGTGGGTTTTCACATACTCCTGCGCGGATCTCAGATACGGATGGACTTCGTGAAGCCCCAGTTCCTGCGCAGCCTTCATGCAGTCGGCCATGTCTTCCGCAAGCACCGCCAGCCGGCTTTCGGGATCCAGTGCCTGCATCCGCTTCAGCGATTCCGGATTGAAGGAGGACCAGAGAGTGCTTTGCGCCAGCCCGCAGGAACGCACGAGCTTCAGACACTTCTCCTCGATGCCGGGATAGTCGCAGCGATCGGTCTTCAGCTCGATATTGATCCGCATGCCCTGCTTCAGACAATACGGCGCACAGAGTTCCAGCACTTCCTGCAATGTGGGAATGTGTTCGGACTTTCCGGCATTTTCGATCCCTAGTCCGGCAGGGATCTTCAATGCCTTCAGTTCCTCCAGCGAGAGATCTTTTACGGCGCCTGTCCCGGTCGTTGTGCGGTCCACGGTCTCGTCGTGGATCACCACGGGGACACCGTCGGCAGACAGGTGGACGTCCAGTTCAATGCCGGTGATATCGTACGCACAGGCTGCCTCGAAGGCAGACAATGTGTTTTCCGGATAAAGGCGGCTGAAGCCGCGGTGAGCCCAGATGTTCATACAAATCTCCTTGCGATCGGTTCTTTCGAGGCCATCTTAGCATTGCCCGCAGCGTGTTTCAATAATTTAAGACTTTTGAAAACACGGCTCGCGTGTTATGATAAAACCACTTATGCAATCAGGTTTTTCAGGGAGGTATGACAGATGGCAAGGATGGTCGCGCTTTATAACACCGGCGTCTATCTGGTAGGCGGCGTGATGGTCGAGACAGACCCCGCAAGCGCCATGAAATCCATGGGTTCGTGCTCGACATGCGCGGATAATTTTTTCCAATCGGAGATGATGGTGGACAAGTTCCAGGATTTGGCGAAACGCCAGACCATGGCATACAGTATCCTGTCCGCGCACAATACCGCGAAGAGCGAGGATGACCTGCAGCTGAAGTTCGACAAGCTGATCTCCCACGACATCACATATGTGGGCATTATTCAGACCGCGCGCGCGTCGGGACTCACCGAATTCCCCATGCCCTATGTGTTGACGAACTGCCATAACAGCCTGTGCGCGGTCGGCGGCACCATTAACGAAGACGATCACTTCTTCGGGCTTTCCGCTGCGAAGAAGTACGGCGGCATCTACGTTCCCCCGAACCTGGCGGTCATCCACCAGTTCGCGCGTGAGCGCATGGCGGCCTGCGGCGACATGATCCTGGGTTCGGACAGCCACACCCGCTACGGTGCCCTGGGCACTATGGCTATCGGCGAGGGCGGCCCCGAGCTCGTGAAGCAGCTGCTGGGACGGACTTACGACGTGAAGTACCCCGAGGTCATCGGCGTGTACCTGCATGGGAAGCTGCAGCCGGGCGTGGGTCCGCAGGATGTAGCGCTGGCGCTGATCGGCGCGGTGTTCGGCAGCGGTTTCGTAAATAATACAGTGCTCGAATTCATCGGTCCCGGCGTCTCGGGCCTGAGCGTGGAAGAACGCATCGGGATCGATGTCATGACGACTGAGACCACCTGCCTGTCCTCCATCTGGCAGACGGATGAGAAGGTGAAAGAGTTCTATGAGATGCACGGCCGTGCGGACGCATTCCGCCAGATCGAGCCGGGCACCGTGGCGTATTATGACGGACTGATCGAGATCGACTTGTCAGCGGTGCGGCCCATGATCGCGCTGCCGTTCCACCCGAGCAATGCCCTTCCCATCGAGGACCTGATCGGTCCGGATCTGAAGGATCTGCTGCATGACGCGGAGGAACTCGGAAAGAAGGCCATCGGCGCGAATGCGGATTATCATCTGCTGGACAAGTATGTGGACGGAAAGCTCCTGGTGCAGCAGGGCGTCATCGCCGGCTGCGCGGGCGGCGGCTTCGAGAACCTGTGCGCGGCGGCGGATATCCTGCGAGGAAAGAGCATCGGCACAGGCGAGTTCTCGCTGAGCGTGTATCCGGCCAGCCAGCCCATCATGATGGAGATCGTGAAGAACGGCACGGCGGCGACTCTGATGCAGGCCGGCGCGGTAATTAAACCCGCGTTCTGCGGACCTTGCTTCGGCGCAGGTGACACGCCGGCGAACGGGGCGCTGTCCATCCGCCATTCGACCCGGAACTTCCCGAACCGTGAGGGTTCGAAACCCGGGAACGGCCAGCTCGCGGCGGTCGCGCTCATGGATGCGCGTTCCATCGCGGCGACGGCGGCGAACGGAGGCTTCCTGACCCCGGCTACGGCTATCGATGCGGATTTCGGAAAGCCGAAATACTTCTTCGACGGCAGCATTTATCAGAATCGCGTATACGACGGCGTAGGCAAGGCCGAGCCGGATGCCGAGCTGAAGTTCGGCCCGAACATCAAGGACTGGCCGGCCATGACGGCATTGACCGAGAACCTGCTGCTGAAGGTCGTTTCCGAGATCCATGATCCGGTCACCACGACCGACGAGCTCATTCCTTCGGGCGAGACCTCGTCCTATCGGTCGAACCCGCTGGGCCTGGCGGAGTTTGCATTGTCCAGACGCGATCCGGCCTATGTCGGCGAGGCGAAGAAGGTGCGGGCGCTCGAGGAGGCCAGAGAGGCCGAGGGAAATGCCGCAGATGCTGCTCCCGAGCTCGCAGACGAGTGCGCGAAAGCCTTCGCGGCGGTGAACGCGAAGTTCGCGGATGTCTCGTCGGTCAACACCGGTATCGGAAGCACCATCTTTGCAGTGAAGCCCGGAGATGGCTCCGCGCGCGAGCAGGCGGCTTCCTGCCAGAAGGTGCTGGGCGGCTGGGCGAATATCGCCGGCAGCTACGCGACCAAGCGCTACCGCTCGAACCTGATCAACTGGGGCATGCTGCCCTTCGTCTACGACGGTGACACGGACGAGCTGCCTTTTGCGCGCGGCGAGTACGTGTTTGTGCCCGGGATCCGCGAGGCCGTGGAGAGCGGCGCGGAGAGCGTGAAAGCCTACGCCGTGGACCGCGGAATGGCAGAATTTGAACTGAAGCTCGGGGCATTGACCGCGGATGAGCGCGAGATCATCGCGAAGGGATGCCTGATCAACTACTATAGGAGTTAAATCATGGGAAAGATTATCCTCACCGGTGACAGACCCACCGGCAGACTGCACATCGGACACTACGTCGGCTCGCTCCGCAGAAGAGTGGAGCTTCAGAACTCGGGCGAGTTCGAGAAGATCTTCATCATGATCGCGGACGCGCAGGC
>CAYLPO010000150.1:0-4932 GCA_964385575.1 uncultured Lachnospiraceae bacterium
CGGACTGTCTCGTGACGCCGGGCAGTCTGGTCCGGCACGAGGCGGCATATCACGTTGACGAGCGCGTGGGCGCGGTCTGCGGACTGCTGGAGTTTACCGGCGAGGGCGGCAGGTTCTGGGACTGTGTCAGCCGGTCACAGTTTGTGATCTGCTTCGACATGGCCAAATGGGGCAGGACCGTCCCGTGGGGGAGCTCGCCGCGCTTTCCGTAGTCGACGTCCTCTCCCATCTCATAAAGCTCGTTATACCGTGCCACGGTGGCCTTAAAGGTCTCCACCGGCACTTCCATTTTTTCCGCCAGCTCCTCCAGCGTGTCGGCCTTGAACGCGGTCCCGGCTTTCACATAGCGCTCGATCTGCTGGTCGATGCCGTTATCATCGCTCCACTTGTAGCCGTACTCGGTCATGAGCGGCTCCGTAAACTGGCCGCCGGTGATGTCGATGCGGTCGCGAAGCTCGCCGAACCACTTGCTGTCAAACACCGTGTAGGCGAACTCGCCGCGAGGCTGCATGGCGCAGCGGACCGCCTTCGCCTGGACCCAGGTGTCCTCATTCATGAAGCGCTTGCCGTCGCGGTTCACGAACAGGAAGAAGAACACGAAGATCGAATACGCGAGCAGATGCATGGACAGAGCCCAGGAAGGCACCTCAAACTGTCCGCCGACCCAGTAGGCCATGCGGTGGCCGTCGCCGGTGTTCAGACCCTTCTTCGTGCCGGGGTGATCCGGGTCCGGGACCTGCGGCGCGTAGCCGTTCCGCTTCGGCAGCAGGCCCATCGGGCAGAACGTACGGACCATGTCCGGGTTCGAGCCGATGTCGCCGGTCGCGAGGATCACCGCCTTCGAGCCGCGGAACCGGCGGTATTTGCCGTCCTCACACAGGGCAATGCAGGCGACCACTCGGCCGGTATCGTCCTTCTCCAGGTACTTGGCCTCCGTCTTCCGGATGATCTGATTGCCCTCACCCTCCAGACAGCGGTCCTGGAAGATCTCGCACATCAGCATGGCGCCGCCGGACATTTTATAACGTGTGCTTCCGGGCTTGCGGATCAGATAATGTGTGCCGTCATACTCCGTAAAATCCGGGCCCTTATAGCGGCCGCCGAACAGATGCAGCTCGACGTCATCTCCGCCCAGATCGCACATCCACTGCACGGCATCGGAACAGTTGTTCAGATAGAGCCAGAGCAGATCTTCATTCACGCGGCTGCCGCAGATGTGCATCCAGTCGCGGGCGAACTGGGCCTTGTCGATCTTTACGCCCAGCTTTTCCATCACGGGCGAGGTCACGCAGGCAATGTGCGCTCCGCGAGCCACCAGACCGTGGTACTTCTCCAGGATGATGCACTTCTGCCCCAGATCCGTGCAGCGCGCGCCGGCCGCCATGCCGGCGATCCCGCCGCCGATGATCAGGACCTCCGTCTCGATCGTCTCCGCGATCTGATCCTCCGGGATGGTGTCCGGGCGCTTCGCCCACACACAGTCGTCATACTTTCCGCGGACTTCTTCTACGTGGTTTACCTCGGTGTCGATAAAGTCCATCTCGTTTCTTTCCTCGGCCATCTTCTGATCTCCTTTCCCAATTCCGCGGTCTCCTCATAAACCTATCAAACGATTAGGTTACTACCTTGAAGATACTGCTTTTTCCGGCAGCCGTCAAACGAAAATACGGCGCCGGGGTGACAAACAGAACCGTCCCCGTTGTCACGATAATTCCTATGGCAAATCCCGCCGCGCAGCATATAATTTAGAAAGGTACATCAATGACCACAACGACCAGAAAAGAGGTTCACCATGCTCTCAGGAAAAACAATCATCCTCGGCGTCACCGGCTGCATCGCCGCGTATAAGACCGGTTACCTGGCCTCCGCGCTCACGAAGGCCGGTGCGGACGTGCACGTCGTGATGACGAAGAACGCCACGGAGTTCGTCGGCCCGCACACGTTTGAGGCATTGACTGGAAACCGTGTCAGCGTCGACACGTTCGACCGCAACTATGAGCACAAGACCGAGCACATCTCGCTGGCAGACGCCGCGGACCTCGTGATCGTGGCCCCCGCGACCGCGAATTCCCTCGCGAAGTTCGCACACGGGATCGCGGACGACATGCTCAGCACCGTGGTCCTGGCCTGCGACTGCCCGAAGATGGCGGCGCCGGCCATGAATACGAAGATGTATGAGAACGAGGTGACGCAGGACAATATCGGGATCCTGAAAAACTACGGCTGGGACATCCTGGAGCCGGCATCCGGCAGGCTCGCCTGCGGGACCAGCGGCCCGGGCCGCATGCCCGAACCCGAAGTCCTCTTCGACGCCGTGGTGCACGCGGTCGCTCACGACAAGGACATGCGCGGGCTGAAGGTCCTCGTGACCGCCGGCCCCACCCGCGAGGCGCTGGATCCGGTGCGCTTTATCTCGAACCACTCCAGCGGGACCATGGGCTATTCCATCGCGAAAGCCGCCGCCGCGCGCGGCGCGCAGGTGACGCTGGTTTCCGGACCGGTGGCACTTGCGAAACCGTCCTATGTAGAGGTGGTCGATGTGACTTCCGCAAAGGATATGTACGACGCGGTGACCTCGCGCGCACCCTACTGCGACATCATCATCAAGGCCGCGGCCGTAGCGGACTACCGCCCCGCCGTCGTTGCCGAAGAAAAGATCAAAAAAGCCGCGGACGGATCCGATTCGGACACCGTTCTGCAGCTCGAGCGCACGGACGACATCCTGGCCGCATTGGGCCGGGAGCGCCGCGACGGGCAGTTCCTCTGCGGGTTCTCCATGGAGACGCAGAACGTCCTGGAGAACTCCCGCCGGAAGCTGTTCAAGAAGAACCTGGATATGATCGCCGCGAATTCCATCCGCGAGGAGGGCGCCGGCTTCGGCGCGGGCACGAACCACCTGACGCTGATCACGGCCGAGGAAGAGATCGATCTGCCGAAGGTGGAGAAGGAGGAGCTGGCGTATCTGCTGTTGGATGAGATTATGAAGCGCAGATAATAAGCCAAGTCTTAAAAAACGCGAAGAAACCCCTGGGAGTCTCCCTCTCCCAGGGGTTTCGTTTAGACAGATGGATTGTAATCCTCGCACTTGTCGTGAACAATATAGCAAAACCGGCCAATCCTGTCAATGTCAGTAAAGCCTCTATAACAGGTGCCGCATAGCGCCTGATTCTATATCCTCACGCGATCATCCCCGCCGGGAACAAGATCATGGCAAACAACCCCGTAATCAGGATCGACAGGATCATGCGCTCCAGCCAGATCACCAGCAGATGCCAGAACTTGACCGGGACCTCCGTGCCCATGCAGCAAGGCACGAACGACGCCAGGAAGATGATCGACGAGACCGGAAGGACCGCCAGCATGAACCGTAGCCGCAGACTCCAGACGCCGGTCGAGACCAGCAGCGCGGGGACCGTGACCTCCACGAGCGAGATCATGGCGCCGGTGCAGGCCGTCGAAAGTTCCGCGCCCCGGAACCCGAAGATCCGGAAGAACGGCCAGAAAATGTATCCCAGCCCGCGAATGATGGGCGTGAACGTGTAAAGAACCACGCCGAACGTCCCGAAGAATGAGGTGCCCGCAGACACGGTGCCGAGCACGTACAGCGTCTCTTTCTCGATATAGCCGATCCGTTTGATCAGCGGATCCTGGTTTTCCACGATCAGCAGGGCTTCCACGACTGCCGCATGGAACAGTCCCTTCCGGATGACCCGTTCCGGGTTCGGTTTAACGCCGGGATAATAATTGTCCGGGATCTTCCGAAGCGGCGGAATGCGGACGCCGATCAGCGCGACCAAAAGCGTGATCAGAAACGCCGACCAGAAATACGTATTCCAGTAGCTGCGTCCCCACAGCTGGGCATTGATCAGACCCGTGTTCGTCGCAAGCGCCATCAGGAAACCGACCGACACCGTGGAAAGGCTGGTGTCAATACAGACGGACTCCCGCTCCGTGAACCGGCCCGTCTTATAATACTCATTCACCGCGATATGCCCGGCGGAGAAATTCCCCAGAAACGCCGTGACCATGATGATGGCCGCGCGGCCCGGGAGCTTGAACACCGGACGCATGATCAGCCGCACGAACACGCCGATGAAGTCCACCAGACCGTAATCCACCAGGAACGGCAGGAACAGGGAAGCCACGGGGATCGAGATGCAGATCGTGACCAGGATGTTTGACATCACGAAATTCGCAATGGAGTTGTTATTCAGCGACGCCACCGGATCGAACATCCAGTTCATAAACCCGGCATGCACGCCGAAATAGATATCGATGATATTCATGCAAAGCATGATAAAACCGATGATCTTAAAGACGGAGAACGCACACGCGACCTTGTCCTTCCATCCTTTATCCCGCCGCAGCCAGAGAACGTCGAGCACCGCAAACAGGCCGATGGCCCAGACGATCACCGGCATGGCCTTGAAATTGCCGGTGTAGAGCGCGGCCTTGATGAGATTGGTCAGGTGCGAACACAGCACGTTCGACTGCGCCGCGACCGTGCCCCAGTGCCAGGGGCCGATATTGATCTGATATTCTGGCAGCGGAAAATTAATGAAAAACGAGAAGATGCCGAATGCAGAAAACAGAATGCATTTCATCCAGGTCAACAGAGAGAACGAGGACAATCTGCGATCGAGATTGCCCAGATCGTCGTGATTACTGCTCATGAAAAAGCCCTCCTTTGTCTTACAATAACACGGAAAAATGTGCTGCCGCAAGAAAAAGAAGGGCACTTATTATTCGGATTTTACATTGCATGAATTATAATTATTTAGTAATCAGCCCCGGACCTCTTTCTCCTTCGCCAGAGTCACATCATAGCCCTTCTGCACCAGCGCCGCGGTCTCCTCATCCAGCCCCTGCTTCCAGGCGGTATCCAGAAACGCGTCCGTCATCATGCAGCCCAGCTCCGGGCCCTGGAACCAG
>CAYLPO010000151.1:0-4905 GCA_964385575.1 uncultured Lachnospiraceae bacterium
ATAGTTCTGGTGCTGTTGCTTCTGGCACGATAGGGGAGTGGTACCTCTTCTTCGGTGATGATGGGAATGCCGAGCTCTTTTGCTTTTTTATTCTTCGAGGAACTCGAAGTGATGTCGTTATTGATCAGGTAATCCGTCTTTGCGGAGACCGAACCGGCCGTCTTGCCGCCGGCGTTTTCGAGGGCTTCCTGCAGCTCTTTCCGGTTCCCGAAATGCTCCAGCGATCCCGTGATCACGAAGGTCTTTCCGGCGATCTGCGCCGCGGTCTCCTCCGAAACGGAGGTCTCTGCCGGAGCCTCGATCTCCACCTCAGCCAGAATCTTATCCAGCAGCGCGCGGTTCTTCGGGTCATCGAACCAGGTCCGGACGCTCGCCGCAATCACCGGTCCGATGGTGTCGATCCCTGCGATCTCCTCCTCGGAAGCATCCGCCAGCCGTCCCACATCATACCCGAAATGCCGGCAGATCACCTTCGCATTCGATTCACCGACGTTCGGAATTCCAAGGGCATTGACCAGTCTGGGCAATGTCGTGTTCCGCGCGGTATCCACCGCAGCGATCAGCTTCTCGAACGATTTTTCGCCCAGGCCCTCCATGGCCGTGATCTCATCCCGATGATCCTTCAGCCGGAAAATATCCGCGACATCTTTCAGAATACCCGCCTCGATGAATTTTTCAAGCCCCGCGGTCGAAAGTCCGTCGATATTCATGGCGTCCCGCGCCACGAAATGCTCGAACATCCCGATCTTCTTCGCAGGACAGTCCTCGTTCGTGCAGAGCAGAACCTGCGCCTCATTGGTCTGACGCAACGCAGTCGGCGCACCGCAGACCGGGCAGGCCGCAGGCGGCTCGAGAGTATCCGAACGCGTCAGATTCTCCGCGATCTGCGGAATGATCATATTGGCCTTATATACGCTGATCTCATCTCCGAGACCCAGCGCCAGCTCACGGATCACGCTGAGGTTATGCACGCTCGCACGGCTGACCGTGGTGCCTTCGAGCTCGACCGGCTCGAAAATGGCGACCGGGTTCAGAAGACCCGTGCGCGAGGGACTCCATTCCACCTCCAGAAGATGCGTAAGTGCGGTCTCATCGGCCCACTTGAATGCGATGGCATTGCGCGGGAACTTCGCGGTGCGCCCCAGGCTCTCTCCATAAGCAATGTCATCCATCAGAAGTACCAGACCGTCCGAGGGATAGGCATTGCCCGCGATCTGCTCCGAGAATGCCGCGACCGCCTCGGGCAGCGTCTCCGCGGTCACCAGCCGGCGGCTCACCGCCTCAAAGCCCAGGCTCTCGGCCCACTGAAACTCCGCTTCATGGGAGTTCCCGAAATCATGCGGGGTCCCGTCCGCCTCAACCACGCTCACCACGGTAAACACGACGAAGTGCACCCGGCGCTCGGCGGTAATCTGGTTATTCAGCTGGCGGACCGATCCGGAGCAGAGATTTCTGGGGTTCTTATAGCGTGCATCCGCATCGGGGATCGCGGCATTGATCCGCGCGAAATCCTCATACGTGATCAGCGCCTCGCCGCGCAGCGTCAGCGTTCCCGCAAACGGGATCGACAGCGGAATGTTCACAAAGGTCTTCGCGTTATTCGTGATGACTTCGCCGATCTCGCCGTTTCCGCGGGTGACCGCCTTTACGAGCTGCCCGCTCTCATAAGTCAGCACCACGGTCAGGCCGTCCAGCTTCCAGGACAGGATGCCGGTCTGATCCCCCAGGAAATCCGCGAGCGCCGCGACGTCCTTCGTCTTATCCAGCGAGAGCATGGGCGAGGGATGCGTCTCTTTCGGCAGCTCGCTGATGACTTCGTAGCCGACCCGCTGCGTGGGGCTGCCGGCCAGCACGATCCCGCTCTCCGCCTCGAGCGCGCTGAGCTCATCATAGAGCTTGTCATACTCGAAGTTCGACATGATCTCGCGGCTCTCCTGATAGTAGGCGCGCGATGCGGCCAGAAGCTCTCTCGAGAGCGCTTTCATGCGGGCAATGATCTGTTCGCGATCCATTTTATCTCCTTCCGGCTGTATTCCTGCATCCTCACAGTTTGTCAGCCGCGCTCGTTTCCCGGCCCCAGCATGGCCAGCAGCGTTTCCAGCTCCTCGCCGCGCACCAAACGGTACTCGCCGACCTTCAGGTCGCGCAGCTCGATGTTCATCACCCGCACGCGGCGCAGATGCGTCACCCGGTACCCCAGAGCCTCGCACATCCTGCGGATCTGCCGGTTCAGACCCTGCGTCAGAATGATTCGGAACGTATGACTTCCGGTCTTCTCCGCAAAGCACGGCTTTGTGCGAATATGCCGGAAATGTTTCGCGCCGGAACTCACATCCTCGAGCCGCACGCCCTTCTGCAGCGCCTCGATAAACTCTTTCGTCACGGGTTTATCCACACGCACCTGATATTCCTTCTCGTGACCGTTCGCGCCGCGCAGGATCCGGTCGGAAAGCTCGCCTTTGTCCGTCATCAGAATCAAACCTTCGGAGTCCTTGTCCAGACGACCGATGGGATAAATGCGGGTCGGATAGCCGACATAGTCCACGATGTTATCCGGATCCTTCCGGGAAGTCGTGCAGGTGATCCCCGTGCGCTTATTCACCGCGAGCACCACAAAGTCATCCACGGCTTTTCTGCGCACCGGCCGGCCGCGGAACGTGACCTCATCCGTCTCCGTGATCTTTTGTCCCATGACGGCGCGCTCACCGTTGACCGTGACCTCACCGGCCTCGACAGCCCGGTCCGCCTCACGGCGAGAGCAGACACCGGCATCGCTCAGGTATTTGTTCAGTCTTACTTCGCTCATATTCATTCTCTCAGCCGCAAACACGCGCGGCAATGTCTATCACCGGAAATCTTCCGGCAGAATCTCCGTCAGCTGCTCATTCGTCAATGCCGACAGGTCATCCGTCGCGATCAGTCTGGCCTTCATGTTCCGAAGCACGTCATCGCAGAGGTTCCGTACGCCGCGGGCGTTTCCGAAGTCTTTCGTGTGCGAGCGGGCCGCGATGTAGTCCGTGACGAACGCAGGATCCGCGTTCACGGTGTAGCCGCGCTTCTTCATGTTGAAGAAGAAGATCTCGGTCAGCTCTTCGTCCGTGTAGTCCGTGAACTCGATCGTCCGCGCCATACGGCTCTTCAGGCCCGGGTTCGTGGCCAGGAACGCCTCCATCTCGTTCGTGTAGCCCGCGAAGATCACCGCCAGCTTATCGCGATTGTTCTCGATCTCGGTGATCAGGGCGTTCACACACTCCAGACCGAAGCTGTCATGGTCGTCGATCCGCAGGCTATAGGCCTCGTCGATGAACAGCACTCCGCCCAGCGCTTCTCGAACCTTCTCCCGCACTTTCACGGCGGTGTGTCCCTGGTACTCGCCCACCAGGTCGCCTCTGGTGCACTCGATGAAGATGTCGTCGCGCTTCAGCAGGCCCAGCTGCGTATAGATCTTCGCGAGGATCCGGGCCACCGTGGTCTTTCCTGTTCCGGGGTTGCCCGTAAACACCAGATTCAGCGGGATCACGTCGTCCGCGGTATCCAGTCCGCGGTTCCGGCTCTCGATCAGGATCTTCGCGGAATTCACGAGATGTCTGACCTCTTCCTTCACGCCGGGCAGACCGATCAGCTCGTCAAGCTCCTTCAGGTAATCCTTATCCGAAGACGCTTTCAGCGGCACGAAGTCTTCCGCTTTCAGGACCTGCAGATCTTCCGGCTTCAGATCGTCAATGTTCTCGCTCAGGCGCTCCGCCTGCTTTTCCAAGGCAGCTTCGAACATCCGTCTGGAGAACCGGGCATTATCAAAGGTCTCGTCGACTTTCTCGCGCTCGATCTGGTCGAGGATGCGGTTCCTTGCGCCGCTCTCAATGTAGAAATGGCGCTCACCAGCCATCTTCACCAGGATCTGCAGCAGCTCCTCCGCCGTGTAGTCCGGAATCTCAATGTGGTGGTCGAAGCGCGAGGCGAGTCCCGGATTCGCGTTCCGGACCATCTCGCTCATCTGCTTCTTATAGCCGGCCATGATCACGCAGTACTCGCCGCGGTGGTCTTCCATGTCCTTCAGGAGGACGTCGATGGCCTGGCCGCCCGGGTCATTGGCATTGTCCTTCTTATAGAGCGTATACGCTTCGTCGATGAACAATGTCCCGCCGCGCGCGGCTTCGATCGCCTCGGTGGTCTTCTTCTCGGTCTCGCCGACGTACTGGCTCACGAGCTTCGAGCGGTCGACCTCGACGTAGCTGTCGCTGGGCAGCAGCCCGACCCGGTACAGCAGCTCCGCGATGATGCGCGCGACCGTCGTCTTGCCGGTTCCGGGATTTCCGCTCATGATGAAGTAGTAGCCCTGTTTCTGGGCGTTGATGCCGAGCATCTCCTGCCGCATCGCGTCGATCTTAAAGCGCTTGTAGATCTTGTCGATCTGGGACTTTACGGAGTCCATGCCGACCAGACCGTCAAAGTACGGGCGCAGCTCCTCGGAGTACCCGTCATTGTTCGTCGCAGAGACCGTCAGGTACTTCCCTTCGGTCTCGATCGCTTCCTGCGCCTCCTCCCGGAAGTCCTCCATCTCCTTCGTCAGCTCCTCGACGATCGGGGTCATGTTTTCAAAATGAATGACAAGGAACGACTTCGGAGTCTCAAAGACCCACTGCCCATCCCTCCACCGGGCGCTTATCGTTTCGCCGTCGCGGGTCAGCGTGGAATTCTCTGAAATCACGCCGTTGACCAGTTCACCGTCAATCACACTGCCGTCGGAAAGCGTGGCGTGGATCGTTCCGTTCAGTTCGCCGTTTTCGGCATTGCCCTCGAACACGGTACCGTCCGTTTTCTCCATACGGATGTGGTCGAACCGGATCCGCGTATGTTCGAACTCACACTCGAACACCGTATCCTCATCCATCTGCAGTCGCCCAT
>CAYLPO010000152.1:0-4882 GCA_964385575.1 uncultured Lachnospiraceae bacterium
GAGCTACTCGGCGATCGCAGTGGGCTTGGAAATCTGGAATTGACTGCATCCCCGCACTTCGAGCGGTGCGAACAGGTGGGGGTATTTCATCTCCAGAGCAGATCTCCTTTCCCGTACATGATCCGACGTTCTTCGGCGTTTGTGTTTTCTGCCTTCTATCTGTTTTCTATCTGTCTTATGTTTGTCTTCTCTCGTTTTTATCTTCCGTACATCCGGGTCATCGCGCAGAGTTTTTCGGCCAATGCCGCAGCTTCCGGACCCTTGATTTGGTCCTCTGCCGCGCGCCAGCTCCAGTTTTTCTCCGACACGGTGCCCGGCTCGTTATAGCGGGCTTCGCTTCCCAGCTCCAGAATATCCTGCAGCTGCATCATAAACAGGTCCGCGGCCGAGGCCATGCCGCCGCGGATCACGCCCCAGAGGTGTCCCTCCTCGTCATTGAGCCCCAGATAAGCCTTCGCGAACGCAAGATCCTCCGCGGGCATCTTCGCGAGCCAGCCGGCCAGGGTGTCATTGTCATGCGTGCCGGTGTAGCAGACACAGTTGCGGTCGTACTTATGCGGCAGATACGCACTGTCCGCGTCCGCCTCGAACGCGAACTGCAGGACTTTCATCCCGGGGAGGCGCGATTCCTCCAGCAGCCGGAACACGCCCTCATCCAGTGTTCCCAGGTCTTCCGCGATCATCTCCAGCCCATGGAACCAGGCAGTCAGGCGGCCGATCAGATCCATGCCGGGCCCGGGCAGCCACTCTCCTTCCTTCGCGGTCGCAGAGCCGGCCGGAATGCTGTAATAACTCGCAAAGCCGCGGAAATGATCGATCCGCAGCACATCCACCAACTGCTGCAGGTGACCGATGCGGTCGATCCACCAGGCATAGCCCGTATCGCGGATAAAATCCCAGTCGTAAAGCGGATTTCCCCAGAGCTGTCCGTCCTCCGAGAAATAATCCGGCGGACAGCCCGCCACATGGGTCGGCCGACCATCTGCATCTAATCGGAAGCAATGCCGGTGCGCCCAGACATCCGCCGAGTCGAGCGGCACGTAGATCGGGATGTCCCCGATGATCCGCACGCCTTTCTCGCGCGCATAGCTGTGCAGGGCATCCCACTGCGTGCGGAAGACATACTGGACGAAAGCCTGGTAGTCTGCCTCCGCGCGAACCGCAGCGGCATCTTCCGCTTCTGCATGCCCCACGGCGGCATCTCGCGCCTCCGCTGCGGGGCGTTCTGCCGCGGGGAGCGTTCTCCGATCCCGGAACTGCTCTGGCCAGTCCATCCAGGCGGCTCCGCCGAACTGTTTTTTCAGTGCACGGTAGAGCACATAGTCCTCAAGCCAGCGGGCGTTTGCGTCGCGGAAAGCCGAGAATTCCCCGCCGTCTGTTTTGCGAAACTTCCCCCACGCATACCGAAGGACAGCGTCTTTGGCGGCGCGGACTTTTACATGATCGACACGATCGGCGCTGCGAGCCGCGTCAAACTTCCCATGGATCTCCGAAAAAATCTGATCCACAGTCTCCTGCGCGATCCATCCGGCAGCGATCAGACCTTCCGGGTCGATCCAGGCCGGGTCACACGCAAACGCCGAGTCCGTCTGGTACGGCGAGGTTCCGCCGGAGGGGTTTCCCATCGGCAAGATCTGCCAGTATGACTGGCCGGCGGCCGCCAGAAAATCGATCCACGCCCGCGCGCCTGCGCCCAGATCTCCGATGCCGTACCCGGACGGCAGCGCTGTGACCGGCAGAATGATGCCGCTTGCTCGTTTCATGTCTGTTTACTCCTGATAAAATCCCGATTCCAGCGTCAATTCCTGAATTTTCGGCACTGTCTTCAGCAAAAACAGGCCCAGATTTCCAAAAAACATTTTCGGCCCTGTTCTTCGACCGGAACAGCCGGAAAAATGAATTCACGACCGGAAGCAAAGCGCTTCTTGTCTCAAAATTATTTACATAAGGCCGCCGCAGCTCCCCGCGGCGGCCTTTTATGCCACAATATAACTTTACAGAACGACGCGCTTAAATATCCAGCGCCCGGTAATATCCCTGCGTCACCGCATCCACGACGCGGCCCGCCTTGATGCTGTCACCGATCTCGAACACGCGCGGCGCGGCGTTGTAAAACGCCTCGACCTGCGCGCGGTCAGCGCGCATGCCGGCAGCACACAAAATGGTGTCGGCCTCAAACGTGACCTCGCCGTCCGGTCCTTCGCAGACCAGCCCCGCCTCGGTCACGGCCTTCGCCATGGTGCTCGTGCAAATCTTCACGCGGCTCTCGCGCAGATACATCTTCATGGCGTTCTTATGCATGAAATAGGCGTCCGGCGCCCAGTCATCGCGCATCTCGACGACCGTGACGTCCTTGCCCAGCATGTCGAGATATATGCTGCTCTCGCAGCCGACCAGACCGCCGCCTAAGATGACGACCTTCTGACCCATGGCCGGCGGATCCTGATGCAGCGCCTCCAGGCCCACGACCTTTCCGCTCGCGAAGCCCTCCTGAATGCCGGGGATGGGCGGCACGATAGGGTTCGAGCCGACCGCAACCATGATCACATCAGGCTCCATCGCTGCAGCTTCCTCCGCGGTCAGCGCGTGGTTCAGATGTACCTCCACGCCGGCCTTCTCAAGTCTGCGCTCGAGGACCTTCACAAAGTTAAACATATCCTGCTTGAACGGCATGAACTGCTCCGCGCGCAGCTGTCCGCCGAGCGCCGGCGCCTTCTCGTACAGCGCCACGCTGTGGCCGCGCCCGGCCGCCGTGATGGCCGCCTCCATGCCGCCGACGCCGCCGCCGACCACGATGACCTTCTTCGGAGTCGTGGCGGGCGGAGCCTGGAAGCTCTCCAGTTCATTGCCCACGATGGGGTTAAACGCGCAGCAGAACGTGCGGTTCGTCAGATAATTATAGAAGCAGGTGTAGCAGCGGCAGCAGCGGTTGATGTCATCCGCGTGACCCGAAAACGCCTTCTCGGGGAAATACGGATCACAGATGGACTGGCGCGCCAGCTCGACCAGGTCGGCTTTCCCGCTCGCGATGATCTCCTCCATCTGGTCCGGATCGTTCAGACCGCCCAGCGTCGCGACCGGGGTCTTCACGTGCTTCTTGATCTCCTCGGCCAGGTAGACGTTGCAGCCGTGGTCGCGGAACATGGACGGATGCGTGATCGTGAACACGTCGTCGTCCTCGTGGACGCCGGCCGAAACGTGAAGGATGTCGACCTTGCCGTCGAGCGCCTTCGCCATCTCGATGCCGTCCTCGAGCCCGTAGCCGCCCTGGATCATCTCGGCGCCGCTCATGCGGAACTCGATGGGATAATTCCCGCAGACCTTGCGGATCTTCTCGATGACCAGCAGCGGGAACCGCATCCGGTTCTCCAGCGAGCCGCCCCAGCGGTCGGTCCGGCGGTTCATGCTCGGCGACATGAACTGGTGCAGCAGCCAGCCGTGGCCGCCGTGCAGCAGGATCATGTCAAATCCCACGTCCTTACAGAACTTCGCTGCGGTCGCAAAGCAGTCAGAGATCCTCTCGATGTCCTCCTCGGTCATGGCCTTGACCGGCAGGCCCTCGGGGTTCACTTCGTCGTTCGGTCCGAAGATATCCGGGATCGTATTCTCGCCGTGGCTGCGCGCGCCCGCGTACTTTCCGCCATGTGCCAGCTCCATGACCGCCAGGCAGTTATGGCGGTGCAGGTGGTTCACGACTTCCTTCAGCGAAGGGTAGCTCATAACGTCGTAGAGCTTGACTTCCTTCGTGTGCGTGCGGCCGTCCGGATCGACGATGCCCAGGCCCAGGCAGACCGAGGCCAGCCCGCCGCGCCCGCGGTTCTCGTGAAACGCGATATCTTCCTTGCGCATGAAGCTGTCCGCGTCCATCTCCGGACTTGACATGGGCGCACCGAGGATGCGGTTTTTAAAGGTCAGGTTTCCGACCGTAAAAGAACTGGCCAGATGAGGGTAATACTTATTCTCCATGATGATCTCCTTTTCAAAATCACGCCCGGCCCGGCCGCGGCGATATGCGCTTGTTTCACAGCATTTTCAGTGTAATAAAAATCGGGCAATTAAGCAATTGCCCGATTCCGGATTCTGAAAATGTTTCGCGTCCGTCTCTTACTTCTCCGCCTTCGCGGCCTTCTCGGCTTTCGCCTTCTCCGCCTCGGCCAGATCCTTCTCGGTCTTCCGCGTGCGGACCGCCTTCTTCATCGCGGCGCGCTCCTTGGCCATGTCGCGGGCGGCGATGTACTCGACCAGCTCGACGCACTGCGTGGAGTAGCCCCACTCATTATCATACCAGGCGATCAGCTTCACGAACTTGTCATCCAGCATGATGCCGGCCTTCTCATCGAAGATGCAGGTGTGGAAGTTTCCGCGCAGGTCCATGGAGACGACTTCATCGTGGTTATACTCAATGATGCCCTTCATGTTCGTCATGCTGGCCTCCTCGACAGCCGCACAGATCTCCTCGTACGTCGTGGAGGTCGACAACTCCGCGGTCAGGTCAACGACCGAAACATCACTGGTCGGGACGCGGAAGCTCATGCCGGTCATCTTTCCCTTCATCTCCGGGATGACCAGGCCGACCGCCTTCGCAGCGCCGGTGGTCGACGGGATGATGTTGTTAAACACGGAACGGCCGGTACGCCAGTCGCGGCCGCCGTTCGAGTCGACGGGTTTCTGCTTCGCGGTGGAAGCGTGGATCGTGGACATGAGTGCGCGCTCGATGCCGAAATTATCCATGATGACCTTCGTCAGCGGCGCCAGGCAGTTCGTGGTGCAGGACGCGTTCGAGATGATCTTCATGTCGGTGGTGTAGGTCTGGTTATTCACGCCCATGACGAAGGTGGGGATCGACTCATCTTTTCCGGGTGCGGTCAGGATGACCTTCTTC
>CAYLPO010000153.1:0-4866 GCA_964385575.1 uncultured Lachnospiraceae bacterium
CTTTCCTTCACATACCGGGTCTGATATGATGAATATTAACGATAGATAGGCCGGAAAACGGCAGCTCTGGCTCCCGGTGGCAAAGTCGGGTTCCGGGCGGAGGACGCGCCGCAGAGTATAATTATATGAAAAAGACTTTTATCATTATTGTCAATATTATCATTATTGCTGCGATATTGGTTTTCGTGGTTCTCTTCTCGCGCTTTGCCGACAGGGATACATACCTGCGGCAGATCGAACACTTTGAGACCACGACGGTCGCCATGGAACGGGTCACGCAGAATTATCTGGAGGGCGAACAGAGGATCTGCGACATATGGGCGCGTTATATCAGCAACCGGAACATGACGATGGAAGAAGCGGTCGAATATATCCGCTCTTCTCATGTGCTTACAGACACTTCGGCCCACCTGGTTTTCCTTGACACACGCACGGGTCTTTCCACCCGCCCGAGACAGGGCTCGGCCGATGACTATGCGGTTTCCTATGAACGGGTGAACATACTGAATGACATGGATTTCGGGGACGAGATCGGAACTTCGATCAAGATCACCCGCGCTTACACCAACCCTATAAACGGCGAGCAGTCTCTGGGTTTCTGCAACAGGATCCGGCTGTATGACCCGGAGAGCGGGAGCTTCCGGGACGCGATCCTGATAAGAGTGATACCCATCGCGGAACTTGAACAGAAATGGGTTTTTCCGGAGACGGAGCTTGTGAATGCCGAACTGGCCATGATCAATGCTGACGGGGATTACATTATCAAGGGGAGCAGTTTTAAGAATTCCAACTTTTTTGAATTCTATAGCTCTTATAATACAACGACTCCGGAATCGACCGCGCAGCTGTATGAGAGGATCACTTCATCGACGGGCTCGGTCTCCATGCTGAACTCGCACGGACAGGAAAGCATCCTTGCCTTTACTCCTATCGCTTCCACCTCCGGATGGACCTTGCTGTCTTTGGTCCCGGCAAGTAATTTTCATGTGGATCAGGAAAACTGGCTTCTGTTCGGAGTCTCTGCCGGTCTGCTTATCCTGTTCCTCTTTGACATGTTCTATATGCTTTCTCTTAACAAGCGGCTCCAGATCACGGTCCGGGAAGCGGAAGCCGCCAATCAGGCGAAGACCGTCTTTCTTTCTACGATGTCCCACGACATTCGAACCCCTATGAACGCCATCATAGGTCTTACGGCCATTGCAGAGAAAAATCTCGGAGATGTGGAGTCTACCGGGGAAAGTCTCCGGAAGATCAGTCTTGCCGGCAACCACCTGCTGACACTGATCAATGACATTCTGGATATCTCAAAGGTCGAGAGCGGACAACTGAAGCTCAGTCCGTTGACATTTTCCATCGTAGAAACGGTCGAAAACCTTGTCAACATTTCGCAGCCGATGATCAAAGAGAAGAATCTCGAATTCTCTTTCCATATCAACCGGATGGAAACGGAGTACCTGTATGCGGACCAGCTTCGCCTGAACCAGATCTATATCAATATTCTCTCCAACACCATAAAGTACACGGAACCCGGCGGGCAGATCCGCGTGGATATGAGCGAAGAAGAAAGCCCCAACCCCGGTTGTGTGAGGATGATCTATGTGGTCTCAGATACAGGTATCGGTATGAGCCCGGAATTTATCGAGACCATGTATCAGCCGTTCTCCCGACAGATCGACAGCCGCGTCAACAGCATTCAGGGAACCGGACTTGGCCTGGCCATCACCAAGCAGATGGTCGATCTGATGGACGGCACGATCGAATGCCGGAGCCAGCTGGGCGAGGGAACGACATTCACGGTCGTACTCGATATCCCGGCAGCCGAAAAACAGCGTGAAGAGATGCAGCTTGACCCTATGGATGTCCTGATCATTGATGACGATGAGGTCATGCTTCAGACTGCTTCCGACTCCCTTGAGTCTCTGGGCGCTTCAACCGAGCAGGCGCGAAGCGGACCGGAAGCCCTCGGCATGATCGAACACCGGCATCTTTCCGGGCGGGATTACGATGTGATCATTGTTGACTGGAAGATGCCTGACATTGACGGCATCGGGACCATCAAGCGGATCCGTTCGGAGATCGATAAGGAGATCCCGATTTTACTGATCTCCGCTTATGACTGGTCGGATATTGAAGAAAAGGCCAAAGAAGCGGGTGCGGACGGTTTCGTCAGCAAACCCCTTTTCCGCTCCACGCTTTATGACCGGATCAATGACCTGACCGGAAAAGAGTCCAGATCCACGGAGCCGGAAGACGATTATTCCGATCTGCAGGGCCTGAGGATTCTGGGGGCGGAAGACAACGATGTCAACTGGGAGATCATTTCTGCCATGCTTGGCATGTTCGGGATCACTTCCGATGGCGCGGAAAACGGCCGGGTCTGTGTGGATATGATAAGTTCTGCCCCGGAGGACAGTTATGAGGTGATCTTGATGGACATTCAGATGCCGGAGATGAACGGCCTCGATGCCACCAGGGCGATCCGCAGATTGTCAGGAACCTGGGCCGCCTCTATCCCGATCATCGCAGTGACGGCGGATGCGTTCTCCGAAAACGTCACAGAATGCATGAACGCCGGAATGGACGGACATGTTGCGAAACCCATTGATATCAAATTAGTCATTAAGGAAATACGCAGAATCCGGGAGGGAAGAAAAAAATCATGAAAAAGATACTGTGTTTGTTATTCTCTGTGCTGATGGTCCTGACATTTGCCTCATGTGCTTCCGCAAACCGGGAAGCGCCGGCCGACGAAGGCTTTACGCCTTCTCTGGACACCTCGGCCAGCTGCCATATCCACGTTGTCGGCGGTTACGATAATTTCGAAGCGCTGGAAGCGGAATTTGACCGTTTTAACGAGTACTATCCCAATGTAGAACTGACGTACACGAAGATCGACGATTATAACAACATGATCGGCACGGTCCTGAACGGCAATGACGCCCCCGACATCTACGTCAACTACTCCTGGATGTATGGCCGGGATCAATACCTTTCCTCCATAGAACACGCCGAGGACCTGTCTGATCCCTCGCTGGGGCTTGATCTGGACTGCATTCGCGGCAACATCTTACTGAATACGGGCGACGGCACACTCCCGATGGTCCCGGTATTCTCAAACACATACGGCATGCTTGTGAACAATGATCTTTTCGAGAAAGAAGGCCTTGAGGTCCCCACGACCTATACGGAGCTGGTGGATGTGTGCGCCGCGTTCCGCGACAGGGGTTACGAAAACCCGATCATGGGATTTTCCCGGGAAGAAACCACATCGCTTTTCACCGTGTCGATCTACCCTTACTTCTGCGGAACGGTGGCGCAGGATGCAGAGGCTGTCGAAAGCCTCAATTCCCTCGATCCCTCCGCCGGCGAGTATCTCCGCCCTTCTCTGGAAATGATCGGGCAGTTTCTCAATGACTGCTGCGTGGATCTGGACGCCTGTGATGAGATCGAAAACAACTATGATGCCGTGATCATGCGTTTCTTCGAAGGTGACGTACCCATGATGACCGCCTCCGGAGATACCGTTTCCGGAACGAAGAAACGCGAGGACCGCTCCGAGGCATTTACCGCCGCTCCCTTTGATTATACGTTTGTCCCGATTCCCATGTCAGACGACGGCGCCTCATTCCTCGATATGTCGAATCTGCAGTTCTCGGTCAATAAAGACAGCGGGAATCTGGAAATGGCCAATGAGTTTATGCGGTTTTTGATCACGTCGGAGGAACTGAACTACATGGCGCAGCAGAAAGGTCTTATGTCGCCGACCAGAGACCTGACTTTCGACACGATGTATGCCGCATTCGGAGCCGTCCCGGAATCCCGTGTCTTTTCACCGGAGGAGATCGGGTTAACCGATGATGCGATAAACCAGATGAGACTGGCCGTTTACGGAGTCGGAACCGGTGCCATGACCATAGATGAGGCTGTCGCCGGCTATGGCGCTTTTAGCCAGTAGATCAGCTCGGCATATCTACACAGAAAAACACCGGATCCCTTATTTCTCAAGGGATCCGGTGATCTGGAGCATACGGGACTTGAACCCGTGACCTCCACACTGCCAGCAGTATGTTTATGTTAATGTATTATTATCTGTCGTTTCGTAACTCTTTGATTTGTAAGGGAATATCCGTATTCGGCATTTCCTATCGTTTTCCGTCATTTTCTATTGTTGTCACCGTCAGTGCACCAAAATAACTACCCGATGACCTCCACACCTGCATGTAAAGCAAATCATAATCTCCATAGAGCCCCCAGATGCCCTCTCATCAAATCCCAGAGCGGATACCGTGAGAACTCTCGGCAGATGTTTCTAAATCTGTAACAGTAATTGAATCCAGAATTGCCTGTACGTCCGCATCATTCAAAGAAATCGACTTCCCGCTTTCCGTGCACACCAAAATCAAGAAGTCAGCATGCTCGTCCCGTTCTTCTAAAATTATATATTGATAGCCTTCGCGCATTCCACTAAACGCCGTATAAGTATAACTGCCAAATGTCATGTCATTTAGATTCTCTACATCTTCATAAAGCTCTCTGGGAGATATCAGCTGTGTATTCTCATCCATATAATTAATCATTATAAAAGGCTCATTATAATAATCATCCATCTCATCCTCCTCGACTTTATAGATCGTATAGCATGCAGGATCATAATAATCATCATGAGCATTAATAGTAGAGACTCCTAACCAGCCTTTCGGAATAAAAACAGAAAACATCCCCGTATCATATGTTGTACCCTCCATTTCACTTAGTTCTCGTCCGCCATCACTCCAGAACTCATCATAAGCCAAGGCTATAATCAGCATCACGATACACGCCAGAGCAACTACTATGATTATTCTTTTTCTCATCATTATTCCCCCC
>CAYLPO010000154.1:0-4849 GCA_964385575.1 uncultured Lachnospiraceae bacterium
TTCAGAACTCGGGCGAGTTCGAGAAGATCTTCATCATGATCGCGGACGCGCAGGCACTTACGGACAACTTCGATAACCCGGAAAAGGTCCGCGAGAACATCATCGAGGTCGCGCTGGACTATCTCTCGGCGGGCCTTGACCCGGAGAAGAGCACGATCTTCATTCAGTCGCAGATCCCGGAGCTGTTTGAGATCACCTCATATTACATGAACTTCGTGACGGTGTCGCGCCTGCAGAGAAACCCCACTATTAAGAGCGAGATCCAGATGCGCGGTTTCGAGACCAGCATCCCGGTCGGCTTCCTGTCCTATCCGGTCAGCCAGGCCACGGATATCACCGCGTTCCGCGCGAACCTGGTACCCGTGGGAGAGGACCAGGAACCGATGCTGGAGCAGACCCGCGAGATCGTGCATAAGTTCAACAGCGTGTACGGAGAGACTCTGGTCATGCCGGAGATCATGCTTCCGGACAATCAGGCGTGCCTGCGGCTGCCCGGCATTGACGGCGGCGCGAAGATGAGCAAGAGCCTGAATAACTGCATCTACCTTGCGGACACGAAGGAAGAAGTGCAGAAGAAGATCCGCAGCATGTTCACCGATCCGAACCACCTGCGTGTGGAGGATCCGGGCCGGACCGAGGGAAACCCGGTGTTCATCTACCTCGAGGCGTTTGCGACGGACGAGCACTTCGCGAAGTACTGGCCCGATTACGCGAACCTGGATGAGCTGAAGGCGCACTATGAGCGCGGCGGTCTGGGTGATGTAAAGGTGAAGAAGTTCCTGAACCAGGTGCTGGAGGAGACGCTGGAGCCCATCCGCGCGCGCAGAGCCGAGTACGAGAAGGACATCGCGGGCGTCTACGACATCCTGAAGGAGGGCACCCGCAAGGCACGTGAGATGGCGGCGGAGACGCTGTCGCAGGTGAAGGGCGCCATGAAGATCGATTACTTTAACGATCCGGAGCTGGTGGCCAGACATCAGGCGAAGTATGGGAATGTGAACGATTAAGCGGACTGAGTGTGGACCGAGAAGACGATAACGGGGACGAGTGAGGCAAAGGCTCATTCGTCCCCGTTGAGGATTCGAGGGACATGTGAAGGCGCAACGAACATCGAGCGGCCCGAAGGGCTGCGAGATGAGAGCTGCGGCGGCTCAGTCCGCGGAACGAGCATGCTTTTAGGTCAGTGCATTAGTGAATTCATATACACCTGCAGCAGATGCAAAGCGGTTTTTTTATCACGTTTGTCAAGGGCTTCGATCCTGGAAAGGATAAACGATTCATCCTCGTTAAACTCCGGGGGTTCTTTCACCAGGATTTCATCCGGTGTAATCTTCAGTGCTTTGCAGATTCTCAGGAGTGTTTCTACCCGCATATTTGTTACACCGCGTTCGATGTCTGCATAAGCGCGGTCGGAAAGAGAAGCCAGCTCCGCAACTTCAGCTTGCGTGAGGCCGGCTTTTTTTCTTGCGGTCAATAACCGTTCCCCAATCTCTCGAATGTTACATACCAGCATGAGAGACCCTCCTTTATACAGGAACTTTACTTCCTGTTCCCTTTGACAAACAAGGAACTATAGTTCATAATATCAGGAAGCATAGTGCCTATACGCGGCGCGGCCGTAAACATTCTGCGGGAAGGAAACACCCATGGTCTTCAGCTCACTAGTATTCTTGTGGATCTTTCTGCCCATCGTCATTGTCTTTAGTCTTATCATTCGAAGGCCTAAGTTTCAGAATCTCATCCTGCTGGCAGCCAGTCTGATCTTTTACGCGTGGGGCGAGCCGCGGTACATCCTTCTTCTGATCATCTCGATCCTCTTTAACTGGATATTCGGACTTTTGATCGATCGTTTCCGCGCATGCGCCAAAGGGTTTCTGGCCCTCGACATCATTGCGAACCTGGGACTGCTGGGCTATTTCAAGTATGCCGGCTTTGCGGCTGACACGATCCGCGGCCTGTTTCCCTCCTTGCCGGTCCCGGCTGTTTCGATCGCCCTGCCGATCGGCATCTCCTTCTTCACCTTTCAGGCTATGAGCTATGTGATCGATCTTTACCGGGGAGACTGCAAAGTACAAAAAAACGTGCTTTCCCTGGCGCTGTATATTTCGTTTTTCCCGCAGCTGATCGCCGGCCCGATCGTCAAATACCGTGAGATCGACGAGCAGTTTGCAGAGCGGAAGATCACGATGGAAGGCTTTTCCATGGGCGCCCGCCGTTTCATCTACGGCCTCGGGAAAAAGGTGATCATTTCAAATCTTGTCGCTCTGGGCGCGGATCAGATCTTTGGGATGCCGTGGCCGTATATGTCCTCTGCATACGCTTGGATCGGAGCGCTGCTTTATACTCTGCAGATCTATTATGATTTCTCCGGATATTCCGACATGGCGATCGGCCTCGGGCGCATGTTCGGGTTTCAGTTTGCCGAAAACTTCAATTACCCTTACACAGCCACATCCATCCGCGATTTCTGGAGACGGTGGCATATCTCTTTAAGCACCTGGTTCCGAGAATATCTTTACATTCCGCTGGGCGGGAACCGGAAAGGGAAGAGCCGCACGATCTTCAATCTCCTCGTGGTCTTCTTCATGACCGGTCTTTGGCATGGCGCCAGCTGGACGTTTGTGTTCTTGGGCCTTTTTCATGGGTTTTTCCTTATCATTGAGCGGATCGGGTTCGGGAAGGTGCTCCAGAAGCTGAAGGGCATCAACTGGATCTACACATTCGTTATCGTCATGGTCGGCTGGGTGTTTTTCCGGGCAGACCGCCTGAGCCTCGGCGTGGACATGATCCTCAGGATGTTCCAGCCCTGGAAATATCTCACATCACCGATCCCATTGATGATGCTTGCCGGGAAATATACCTGGATCGCGGCGATCCTCGGCATTATCGGGTTCGGGCCGGTGCAGATGCTGGGAAAGGTCAAAAACGGACGGCTTTCAGACCTTTGGAAGGGATCCGTCGCGGAATGGATTTTCCTGGCGATTGTTCTTTTGTACAGCATTATCCTGATGGCCAGCAATACCTATAATCCGTTTATTTATTTCCGGTTTTGACGAGGAGGGCATAGATGAAAAAGCATACTCAGATCTTATATGTCCTTTTGGTCGTTTGCGGGATCTTGCTTCCGCTGCCTCTTTTCCCGGTCTTAAAAGGTACGCTGGACACCGGCAATTATGAGAACCGCAACCTGCAGGAAATGCCGCAGCTGTCTTTGGAGAGCTGGGAAGATTATCCGGAACAGTTTGAGGGTTATTTTCAGGACCACCTTCCGTTTCGCAATCAGCTCGTCCGGTCCAATATGATCCTGGATTACTATGTCATGAAGGATACCGCATCCAGGATCGTAACGATCGGCCCCGATGGGTGGCTGTTTTATGGCGGAAGAGTAGAAGAAACATCTTCTCTTCACGATTACATTGCGGATGAACTGTTTCTCTTTACAGACGATCAGCTGGCACAGATCTGTTCAAACCTCCAACGGGCAGAAGAGGAGTTAAACGAGAGAGGCACGCAGCTCATTGTCATGCTCGTCCCGGACAAGCATCGTGTTTATCCGGAACATTACCCCGAATATATGGGAGAGCCAGCTTCCCCGAACAGGATGACGCAGATCGCCGATTACATGCATGAACATTCGGATATCCCTGTCCTTTCCACATATGATGCATTGATGGAATACCGGCAGGAAGATCCGGATCTGCAGCTGTATTGGCGTTATGACACGCACTGGAATCTGGCGGGAAGTTATCTGGCGGCATCCATGGTGAATGAAACGCTTGGAAATCCCATGCCTCCGCTTTCCGAGCTGACACATGACGAGGTCATGACGGGGGCGTATGACCTGTCCAAAATGATGATGTTGGAATCCGTGCTTACATATGACCAGAATTATACGTTTTTCGGCTATACAGATCACACGCCAGTTCAGGAAGCGGATCCCAACGGCACCATCTATCGTGTCGAGGATGATGACGTGGATCCGCGCACGGTCCTGGTGAACGGAGACTCGTTCAGCAATGTTTTGATCCGATACATTGCCTGCAACTACAGTACGACCGTCCACATTCCGCATTTGAATGTAAGCCTGCAGGAGATAGAGGAGTATGATCCGGACGTGGTTATACTGGAGCTTTGCGAAAGGAACTTTGGAGACCTTCTGCATATGTTTTCAGAATAGCAAAAACGCGGAAAGAGAAAGCGTAGACGATCGCGTGGTATATTCTGTCGGCTGAAAAATACATGACATTAAAGGAAGAAGACCAACGATGAAACAATATGAAAACTTTGTATCCCTCGGCTATTTCTGTTCTCCGGCACTTGAGCTGGAGCGGACAGGCCTCCGTTCCGTGTCATTGCCCTTTGACTGGCTCATTACGGACTTCCATGGCGTCAGGATGGCGATCGAGACGCATTTTGAGGATTTCCTGAACTACGATCATATGCTTCAGTGCCGGGACAATCATGCCTGGTATTATGATGAGTATTACAAGTTTCATTTTATCCATGATTTCAATGCCTATGATCCGCTGAAAGAGCAGCTGCCGGCGGTGAGGGAAAAATATGCCCGGCGGATCGAGCGGTTCTTTCAGGTCATCCATAAGCCGACATTGTTTGTCCGTTATATTTCGAATGAGCCCCATGTGCGGGACAGTGCGGGACGATCGGAGGAAATGGGATGGCTTGAGCAGCACGGAGATGAGTTTCTGGGGGTGCTGCGTTCCTTCCACCCTGACAATGACATCATTTGGATTGCAAACTCCGAAGTGACGTCGGAGACGATTCCGGTATGGCCCGTGGAAGTCGATGAAGGAGATACGGTAGCACGCGTTCCGTTTGAGAAGAATCCGAA
>CAYLPO010000155.1:0-4821 GCA_964385575.1 uncultured Lachnospiraceae bacterium
CCGGAAATCTGGCTGCCGGCGCGAATATCGCGGGCTTCGACAAGGTCTGCGAGGCCATGCTGGCGCAGGGCGTGTGTTAACTGTCATGCCGGCCGGTTCCGGGAGGAGTGCCGCAAGGTATTGACTGTGTCTAAGCTCACACTACTGATTATCCCTTAGAACACGAGTCAGCCGGCTTGCTATAAAACCAAAACCGAGGCCGCTCACAACCTCGTCGGATGTGAGCGGCATCGATTCTTTTCTGTTAATTCCGGGATCATTCCCCTTCGATGCTGTCCAGGATCACGAACCCGTACTTCTGATACAGCGAGCAGGTGGTCGGGTTCTCGGAGTCGGTGTGCGCGTCCATGCGCTTCACGGTCTGCGGCAGCTTTCCGCAGATCAGATCCAGACTCTCAATGCTTAAACCTCTTCCGCGGTACTCCTCCAGGAGGCCGAACCCGGCCATGGAGGCAAACGTCGGGGTGCAGTAGAGGATAAAACAGCCGATCACGGTCATGCCGTCCGTCGGTTCCGTGCTGGGAACAGAGCCTGCCGGGGGAAGCGGCCGGGTTTCATCCTTTCCCACGATCAGCCAGGCTTTGCAGCGGTCGTCATCCAGACTGCTGTTGACGAATGCGGAGGCTTCCTCAAGGTCAATGTCAAAGATCTCCGCGTTCAGATGGATCAGATATTCCCGGTCTGAGCAGGAGACTGCTGTGAGGTGCGGCGTATATCTGGCATAATCCGCGGGCTCCATCAGAGAAAACAGGTAATCGATCTTGGCCATGGGAGTCCTCCTTTTCCTTTTACGGGCAATGTGTTTTAAAGCAATGATCTGGCTTTATTATAGTATCAAATACAGTGCTGTGCTATACTTTTGCCATGAATGACGCCATCCAGATCATCGGACATGTACATACGGATTTTCCTTCGAAGTTCGGTATTCCGCGACAAGGATTTGAGGAGCTGAAGGGAAGGATCACCTTCGAGCCCGCGTTCCGCTCGGCGGATGCCTTCCGGGGGATCGGGGAGTTTTCCCATCTGTGGATCCTCTGGAAGTTCTCCGAGTCGGAGGGTGGAAAAGCATTGACCGTACGGCCTCCCAGACTCGGCGGAAAGGAGAAAAAAGGCGTTTTTGCGACCCGGTCTCCTTACCGGCCCAGCGACATTGCCCTGAGCGCGGTGCGGCTCGAACGGTTTGCCGTGGAAGAGGACGGCCCTGTGCTGTACATCGCGGGTGTCGACATGATGGACGGGAGCCCGGTCTATGACATCAAGCCGTATATTCCGTTTTCGGACTGTATTCCGGAAGCGTCGGAAGGCTTTACCGCCCGTACACGCGGCCCGCTGCTGGAAGTGGAGTTTCCGGAGGAACTGCTGGCGGTCTGGCCGGAAGAGAAGCGCGCGGCGGCGCGGAAGATCATCGAGGCGGATCCGCGGCCGCGGTATATGCCTCAGGAGCGGGACAGCTATGGCGTCTCTTTTGCGGGATTTGACATTCGCTTCCGGGTAGAAGGGACCCGTGCAGAGGTGTTTGAAGTGATCCCGCTGGCGGAATTGAGCGAGGAACGGAAAGTGACGAGACATTGACTTCGCAGAAGGAGTCATCAGATTATCAGAAAGGGAGTGGATATGGATACAGTCAGGCTTGGAATGACGGAATATGTCGTGAATAAAAACGGATTCGGAGCATTGCCCATCCAGCGTACGGAGATGAGAGAGGCGGTCCGCATCCTGGAGAAAGCGTTCGATCACGGGATCGATTATTATGATACTGCGCGCTGGTATACGGACAGCGAAGAGAAGCTCGGTGCTGCGTTCGGCGGCGCCAAGCGGGAGAAGATCGTGATCAGCACGAAGACCGGCGCGGAGACAGCGGAGGACTTCTGGAAAGACCTGGAGACCAGCCTGCGGCTGCTGAAGACGGACCATATCGATATCTATCAGTTCCACAATCCCCCTTTCATGCCGAAACCGGGCGGAGAGGACGGCCTGTATGACGCGGCGCTGAAAGCGAAGGAGCAGGGAAAGATTCTGCATATCGGCATTACGAATCACCGGATGGCCGTAGCGAAGGAGGCAGTTCTTTCCGGGCTTTATGAGACGCTGCAGTTCCCGTTCAACTATCTGGCGTCGGATGCGGATCTGGCACTGGTCGAGACTGTTCGCGAGAAGGATATGGGCTTCATCTGCATGAAGGGCCTATCGGGAGGCCTGCTGACGAACTCGGCCGCCTGCTATGCCTATATGAATCAGCCGCAGTTTTCGCACTGCGCTCCCATCTGGGGCATTCAGCGGGAGACTGAACTGGATGAGTGGCTGTCGTATCAGGATCAGCCGCCGGTGCTCGATGACGAGATGCGCGCACTGATCGAGAAAGACCGTGCGGAACTCGCCGGCGAGTTCTGCCGCGGATGCGGTTACTGCATGCCTTGCCCGGTCGGGATCGAGATCAACAACTGCGCGCGCATGAGCCTTCTGCTGCGCCGTTCGCCCACGGCGGCTCAGCTGACGCCGGAAGTGCAGGCCCAGATGAAGAAGATCGAGGACTGCCTGCATTGCGGGCTGTGTATGAGCAAGTGCCCTTACGGTCTGAACACGCCGGAACTGCTGCAGAAGAATTACGAGGATTACAAGACATTTCTAGCCTGAAGGTTTTTCGCGTACTCCGAATGAATGACCCGGAGGGAAACTGGTTTCTTTTGTAACGTTTTCTTTACAAATGTTCCGTGAAAGTTATAATTTAAGTAGTAGTAGTAAGCTGCTTGTTGCGCATCTGCGCGTATCAGGAATGAAAAGGAGAAAGGTATGAAAAAGTTGATCGCTTTACTCGCCGCGGTCGCGATGGTGTTTTCTCTGACGGCCTGCATAGGCGGCGGCAGAGGCACGGGCATTACCGTGGATAACGAAGTCGGCTATGACGGCGCATATCTGTATGTCAGCCCCTCATCCGAATCGACGTGGGGCGATGACCTTCTGGAGGGTCACACGCTGGCGAGCGGTTCTTCCGCACGGGTCCAGCTGGCACCCTCTCAGAATAACACCTATGACATCCGCATGGTGGACACGGACGGTGACTACTGGGTATTCATGGGTGTCACGGTCGCTAACGGTGCGACGGTAGTACTGAACGCCGGCCTTGGTGACGGCGTGTACGCTATGGTCGGAAACCAGAGATTTGAAGGTGAACTGCAGATGCAGTCCGGCGGCGGCTCCGGCGGCGGTTCTGCGGAGGGAACCATTTCCGTGTCGCTGCAGAATAACACTGACACATCTCTGTTCTACGGTTATATCTCCGACACGAACTCCACGGAGTGGGGCGATGACCTGTTCGGCTCCAGCACCTGCAGTGCCGGGGCGAGCTTGGTGATGGCTGTTCCTGCGGCTGACGGCGGCATCTATGATGTCCGGCTTGATGTCTCCGGACATGACCCGAGCTATCAGTTCCAGGCGGTTCCGCTGCAGAACGGGTCCACGATCGTCATGAATGCGGATCACTCGATCACTGTTGGCGGGCAGTCTTATCAGCCGGTCGGCGGCGCCTCCGGCGGCGGTTCGGTCACGCCTGCGCCCAGCGGCTCTACCGCGAGTGCGTCAGTCACGAATAACTCTTCGACGAGTCTGTATTCCGGAAATATTTCTCCGACCACTGCCGAAAACTGGGGCTCTGATGTCTTTGGATCTTCGACTCTTCCGACCGGCAGCAACCTCTCGGTGAGCTTCGACAGCTCTGCAGATAACACCTATGACATCCGCTTCAGAACTTCGGATGAAACGACCTTCATCTGGCAGAATGTCACGATTCCTTCCGGCGCAGCCATGAATTTGACAGACGGCCAGGGCGGCATTATCCTGGAAGTCGGCGGAAATGCCTACATGTCTTCGGACTCCTTCGTGACCGGCCACAGCTCGCTGATCGGTGCAGCCGGCTCGTCCGGAGGATCGGCATCGAACGGGGTCTTTACCGCGAACTTCAGCGTGACGAACGTCGGTAACGAGACGGTCTGGTACATGTACTGCTCGAGCTCGAATTCCTCCACCTGGGGTCCTGACCAGCTCGGCGCGCACACCATCCACACCGGAGATACCATGGACTTCTCCATCGCGGGCGTCGACAGCACTTCGAATTTCGACATCTGCTTCCGTGACGGCAGCTCCAATTACTGGGCCATCGGTAATCTGGATATGTCCCAGATCACGAGCATTAATGTCAATCTGGACAATCAGACGATCGAGGTCTTTGCAGGCAGCACTTCGCTGGGAAGCGGTTCTCTGAGCTCGACGACGATGAACGGATAAGTACTTCAAAACAGATTTTGGGGCTCCCTGCCTTCGGGCAGGGAGCTTTCTAAGACATAAAGCAGGGAAAAAAGAATGAGAAAGTTTTTTACTTTAGTCATTGCTGCAGCATTAGTTCTTTCTCTTGCAGCTTGCGGCTCACAGGGAGCCACGGAAACGAATACAAACGGATCTGCGGAAACCGCAGAGGAAATGGAAACCGCCGCACTTGCGGAGACGCAGGATGAGGCAGAGGGAAACGTGATCCGTGTCACTGTGCTGAATAACACGGATACGGAATGGACTTCCGGTTATATCTGTGCGGCATCGAACGAAAGCTGGGGAATGAGTGCTTTCGGCACAACTGCCCTTGCTCCGAATATCAGCCAGGCGGTCGAATTGAATACCTCCGAAGACCACACGTATGACCTTCGCTTTCTGACGGCGGATGAAAGTGAGTATATCTGGCAGAATGTCGTGATCCGGAACGGAGATACGATCCGTGTCTCAGACGGACAGGACGGCGTGGTGCTGGAGATCGGTGAAGATGCGTATCTGTCT
>CAYLPO010000156.1:0-4820 GCA_964385575.1 uncultured Lachnospiraceae bacterium
CCCGTCGCAGACCCTGACGAACAGGGAATATCAGATGCTCCGCGACAGCGCGCTGAAGATCATCCGCGCGCTGGAGATCGAAGGCGGCTGCAATGTTCAGTTCGCGCTTGATCCGAATTCGTTTCAATATTACCTGATTGAGGTAAATCCCCGAGTTTCGCGGTCGTCTGCGCTCGCATCGAAGGCCAGCGGCTATCCGATCGCGCGCGTGTCGGCGAAGATCGGCGTCGGGATGCGGCTGGATGAGATCCGCATCGCAAATACGCCGGCGTCATTCGAACCGACGCTGGACTACGTCGTGACGAAGATGCCCCGCTTCCCGTTCGACAAGTTCACCGAGGCGGACAATGCTCTCGGCACCCAGATGAAGGCCACCGGCGAGGTGATGAGCATCGGACGAACGTTCGAGGAGAGCCTGCTGAAGGCTGTGCGTTCGCTCGAGACAGGGCACGATCACCTGCGGGATGCGAAGTTCACAGAGATGGAGACTGGGGAGATCCTGCGGTACATTGCGGACGGGACCGACGACCGCATCTTCGCGGTGTGCGAGCTGTTCCGAAGGGCGGGCAATGCCGACACTCCGGCCAACATCGCTGCTCCGGTCAATGCCGCCTCTCCGGAAGAGGATATGACAGCCCGCATTGCCCGGATCACCGGGATCGACCGCTTTTTCCTGTACGGGATCGCGCGGATCGCTGCGGCGGAAAAGGAGATCGCTGCAGCGCGCGATGAGGATGAAGCGGAAATGCTTTTCGCGGCGAAACGCCTGGGCTTTTCGGACCGG
The DNA here is from genome assembly GCA_964385575.1 of uncultured Lachnospiraceae bacterium. Classification (GTDB taxonomy): domain Bacteria; phylum Bacillota; class Clostridia; order Lachnospirales; family Lachnospiraceae; genus RGIG5636. The sequence goes on from CAYLPO010000156.1 coordinate 785, forward strand.
GAGATCGGGCGGCTGCGGGGCAGAACCGAGACGGAGGTCTTCGAGCGGCGCCGGGCGCTCGGCATTTTCCCGGTCTATAAGATGATCGACACCTGCGCATCCGAGTTCGACAGCTATATTCCGTACTTCTACTCGACCTATGAGACCGAGAACGAATCCGTGGTCTCCGAAAAACGGAAGATCATCGTCCTGGGTGCGGGTCCCATCCGCATCGGGCAGGGGGTCGAATTCGATTATTCGACCGTTCATGCGGTGCAAACCATCCGTGCGGCAGGCTTTGAGGCGATCATCATCAATAACAACCCCGAGACCGTCTCGACGGGCTACACCTGCTCGGACAAGCTGTACTTCGAGCCGCTGTGCGTCGAGGATGTCATGAACGTGATCGAGCTGGAGCGGCCCGAGGGGGTCATTGCCACGCTGGGCGGGCAGACCGCGATCAACCTCGCCGAGCCGCTCGCGGAGCGCGGCGTGCGGATCATAGGAACGGACCGCGCGGCCATCGCGCGGGCGGAAGACCGCGATCTGTTCGAGAAACTGCTGGAGGATCTCGGGATCCCGGAACCGCCGGGGCGGGCGGTCACCTCGATCGAGGAGGGTGTGTGCGCCGCGGAAGAGATTGGATATCCGGTCCTGGTGCGGCCGAGCTTCGTGCTGGGAGGCCGCGCTATGCAGATCGTCTCGAAGGAGAAGGATCTGCGCGCGTACCTGCGCGCGGCGGTGCGGATCGATGAGGACCGCCCGGTGCTTGTCGACAAATACATCCGCGGCAAAGAAGTCGAGGTCGACGCGGTCTGTGACGGCTTACGGGTGTTCGTCCCCGGAATCATGGAGCTGGTCGAGCGGACCGGCGTGCACTCCGGCGATTCGATCAGCATCTATCCGCCGGTCGGTATTTCCGACCGGGTGCGGGAGACCATCCTCGACTACACCTGCAGACTGGGCCCGGGGATTGGGATCGTGGGCCTGTTCAATATCCAGTTTATCGTGGATGAAAACGAGGATGTCTATGTGATCGAGGTAAACCCGCGTTCCTCGCGTACGGTCCCGTTCCTCTCGAAAGCGACCGGTTACAGCCTTGCGGATATCGCGACGCGCGTGATTCTCGGGATGAGCCTGGAAGAGCAGGGCTTCGCCGAGGTGTACCCGAGGGAGAAGACCCGCTATTACGTGAAGGTCCCGAAATTCTCGTTCTCGAAACTGAAAGGGATGGATTCGTATCTTTCGCCGGAAATGAAGTCGACCGGCGAGGCGATCGGCTATGACCGCGATCTGTCGCGCGCCATGCTCAAAGCCATGACCGCTGCGGGCATGCGGGTGGTCAATTATGGGACCGTGGTCGTGGCATTGGCCGACGAGGACAAGGAAGAGGCGTTGCCCCTGGTCCAAAGATTTTATGACATGGGATTTAATATCGAGGCCACGATCGGTACGGCCGTCTTTCTGAAAGAGCATGGTATCCGCACAAGGATCCGTCGGAAACTGTCCGAGGGCAGCGAAGAGATTCTGGAGACGCTGCGTTCCGGCTACGTCACCTACCTGATCTGTACGCGGGCGATCCTGTCCGGAATCCATTACGAGGACGGTGCGGCCATGCGCCGCTGCGCCACACAGAATGGGGTCACGATGCTGACCTCGCTCGATACGGTGCGGATGTTGCTGGATGTGCTGGAGAAGATGACGATCGGGGTCTCGACGATCGATGCGGAGTGAGGCGGTCCGGACGCCACGGTCGCGTGTCCGCCCGGTTCGACGGTCGTGACAGTGCCGCGCGGAAGGTTATGCGAACGGATACAGCATCCGCACACTCTCGCGCGCGATCAGTTGCGTGCCGAGCCGCAGCTTTACCGAATATGCCCGCCCGCCCATGCGGGACAGCAGCAGATCCACCGCGGCCGGCCCGAACTCGGACTTCGGGATACTCACCGCGGACATCTGCGGCGTGACCATCCGGCATATCTGCCGGTCGTCGAAACCGATCAGTGAGAGGTCGTCCGGGCAGTCCAGCCCGTGCGCGCGGAAGGCGAGCATCGCGTGGCAGGCGATGAAGTCATTGTCCGCGAAGAACGCGGTGGGGCGGTCCGGGACTTTTCGGACATAGAGATAATCCTCGATGGCGTCTGCGATCTCATCTTCGGAGTAGCCGACGTCAAGGATCCTGTCGGGAGTTACCGGCAGTCCGAGCTCGCGCATGCAGTGTTCGTAGGCCGCAAAACGTTCGGAGAACCCGGCGATCCGCTCGGTGCAGCGCAGGTAGCCGATGTGCTCATGGCCATGGTCCGCCAGGAAGCGGATGGCCTGCGAGACACCGAGGGCGTTATCGATCGCGACGCTGTCGACGTCGGTGCCAGGGAAGGCATTGTCCAGAACCACGAAAGGGATGCCCGTTTGCAGGAACGGCTCCAGATCCGCGCGGTCCATCTCGACGCCGTAGAGCAGAAGACCATCGCAGCCCTCGCAGCGGTAGGAGACCGTGTGTGCCGCTTCCGGAAGCGGAGCCGTCTGCGGGAGCGCATCGGAAGCGCTGTCGGATGCATTCATGTAGATGAAGTTTAACGCATAACCCTGCGCCGTGATCTGGCGCTCGATCCCTTCCAGAATAGATGTGAAGAGCGGAGACTCCTCGATGATGAGCCCGCTCTTTTTGTATACGACAAATCCGATCGTGCCCTTCTTCTGCGGGAGCACGTTTTCCTTCAGCAGATATTCGCAGCCGAGCTCGCGGATCTTCTCCAGGATCTCCTGGCGGGTCTTTTCCCCCACGCCGGGCCGGCCGTTTACGACCAGCGAGACGGCGGCGGTGGAGACACCGAGCATTTCGGCAATGTCTTTCGCGCGGATGGCCATTTTAATTCCTCCTTTGGATACCGTTGCACTAAATATATTTTATCAAAAACACAAATAAATCAAGTAAATATATTTAGAATATTCGTTGACGGCTCGGGAAATGCACATTAATATAGGATCGGAGCTAAAAATTAAGTGAAGGTACTGCACGAATACCCGCCGCGGCAGGCGGCATTGCCCGAAACGGCACAGAAGGAGGACATCAGATGAAGACCGGAACCATGAAAGTCTGTGTGCTGACCGGAAAACAGCAGCTCGCCTGGGTCGAGCGCGAGATCCCGCAGCCCGGCCCCGGTGAGCTTCAGATCAAGCTGGAGTATGTGGGCGTCTGCGGCTCGGACCTGCATTTTTATCAGGAGGGACAGCTCGCGAACTGGACGCTCGACGGCCCTCTTGCGCTGGGGCATGAGCCCGGCGGCGTCGTGACCGGGATCGGAGAGGGCGTGACCGGTTTTGCGGTGGGCGACCGGGTCTCCATCGAGCCGGCGGTCCCCTGCGGCGAGTGCGAGGAGTGCCGGAAGGGCCTTTATAATCTGTGCTCACATATTCAGATGCTGGCGATCCCGCACGAGCGGGACGGCGTGAATGCGGAGTACTGCGTGCACGACGCGTCGATGTGTTATAAACTTCCGGAGAACATGACCACGCTCGAGGGTGCCATGATCGAGCCGCTCGCAGTCGGCATGCACGGCACCGAGCTGTCCGATGCGCGCGTGGGCGAGACCGCGGTCATCCTGGGCGCGGGCTGCATCGGCCTGTGCACGCTGTTGGCGCTGAAGGCCCGCGGCGTGGCGGAGATCTATGTGGCGGACATCATGGATAAGCGCCTGGAGAAGGCGCTCGAGCTGGGCGCGACCCGCGTATTTAACAGCCGGCGCGAAAACATCGAGGATTTCGTGAAGACGCTGCCGGGCGGCGGAGTCGACCTGGTCTATGAATGCGCAGGGAACCGCGCGACGACGCTGCAGACCTGCCGGCTGATCAGGCGCGGCGGGAAGGTCACATTGACCGGAGTGTCGCCGGAGCCGGTGCTGGAGCTCGACATCGCCACACTGAACGCCATGGAGGGGACCATTTACGCGGTCTACCGCTACCGGAACCTGTGGCCGAAGGCCATCGCGGCGGTGTCGTCCGGTGCAATCCCGGTAGCGAAGATCGTGTCGCATGTGTTTGATTTTAAGGACTGCAT
>CAYLPO010000157.1:0-4772 GCA_964385575.1 uncultured Lachnospiraceae bacterium
CCTCGACCTCGACCGACTGCAGAAAACAAGAAGGCAGCTGCCCCTGGCGGAACAGCTGCGCGAAGATGTTTATAAAACTTTCTAATCAAGCCGGCGGCGGGCCTTCGGGCCCGTCTTCGTCTGTCTGCGGGTGTTCATTCCCGAGCGTTTCATCCGGCGCGGGTGCCGTTTCCTCCGGCGGCAGAAGCCCTGCCTCCCGCAGCATCCGCTGCTCGATCTCACGAACAGTCTCCGCAGCATTTGCCGCGCCGGCTGCATCGGCCCAGCCCAGACTGCTGATCTGCAGTGTCATCATATCCATGGCGGCATAACGCTCCAGGTATTTCCTGCCCAGCTCACGGAAGCTGATCTCCTTCGCCTCTTTCGCGAGGATCTCCACAGTCTGGTCAATGTCGTCATCCGCCAGCGCAGACACCAGCACTCGCCGGACGACCTTTGTAACGAGGCGTCTGGCGCGGAAGACATACAGCATGACATTGATCCGGTTTACCAGCCCCCGGAAAGGAGCCACGGGAATATCCGGAATGTTCTCATTATCCCCGAGCATGACTGCGATCAGCGCACCGCCCACGCGCTGCATGGCGCGGACCATGCGGTTCTGCTCTTCCTCGTGAAGCGTGCCGTCTGCCATGGTACTCGCCTGCGCCAGCAGGCGGCCCAGATCGTTCGGGAGAATGGTCGTCGAGGACTGCCAGGTGTTGATGACGCCGGCCTCCATCAGCAGTTCTGCGACAAACTGCGAGCAGAAATAGTGATTTTTCTGCTTGATGGGGATGAAGATCAGCGCCAGCAGGACGCCCACGACCGCGTATTTATATGATTCGCGGTTCTCCTGAACATTTCGGATCCCGCTCTTTACCGCCTCGTACTCCTCCTCCGTGACCACGAGTTCATAGTAAACGGTGGTCGTGTCCTGCACGCGCTTCGTTCCCTCGATATGAAACCCCTTCAGATTAAACGTATAGAAGGTTTTCGGATCCTCCTCGAGCGCAATTGCGGCATGCGAAAAATTACCTGGTCTGAAAAACCAGACCAGGTTCTCAAACAGGTTATGCCGCCTGGACATTCGGACGATGAGTTTCGCCATATCGGATCAAAAGCTCCTGTCAGGCCTCTCGCGAAGCCCCTTTCGTCAGATCTCCTTCTTCCACAGACCGTGCAGGTTGCAGTACTCCAGCGCTGCCACGGCCTCATCACCTTCCGCAAGCGCGAAAGCAGCACAGGGAGCCTCGCCCGGAGCCAGCTTCTTGATCTGAACCCCCTGCTTCGTCTCCAGCGCGATGAACTGGATGGAATGCTCCTCCAACATGGGGTGCTCGACCTCGGCGACCTTCACGATCACAGTGTTTCCGCTGAGCTCAACCACGGGCATGTGCTTCTCAACAGCAGCCTCCGTGGAGTTCGGCACGAGCTCGGTCATGGGCTCACCGCAGCACATGGGCGTGCAGGGCTTCTCAATAATCTTCGTGACAAGATTTCCGCAGCGTCCGCAAAGATAATATTTCATAATCTTGACCTCCTTAAAAACCGGGCGGCACACATTTCATCCGCCCGTTGATCTTCCTGCACTAATTTTACCCGCTTCCGGTTTTATAATCAATCTTCAAGCCGCGATACATACTTTTTTCATAATTTGCGCCGCTCATCCGAAGATCGAAAAAGGCCGCCGCTTACCGCGGCGACCCTTTCGCAGATCTGTTTTTTGGAACCCGCACCGGGCTCCCGTCCGTATTACATCCTTCCGATATCCCGCGCCACGTAATGTCCCTGCGTGGTCGCCTGCCAGATATTCTTCGGCATGACGCAGTCGCCGACCTGATAGAACTCCGGCGCGCTGTCACGGATGGCATCCGCCGCAGACCAGCGCGGCTTCATACCTACCGCATAAGCGATCGTATCTGCCTCGTAGAACTTCGTTCCCTCGGTCCCGTCCGCAGGATACTCCGGCATGCCGAAGCGGAAGCCCGCCTTTGCGGGAACGCCGGTGAACTCGCAGAGCACGCCGTTCTCCTTGATCTCGACCGCCTTCGTGGATGTCGAAATGTGGATGCCGTACTTCTTCAGCTCGGTGCTGATGGCCAGACCGTGCAGGCAGTTTCCGCCGTCGTTCGGCGCCGGCGCCATCTCGACGATGGTACACTTCTTTCCCTGCATGGACAGGTAGATGGCCAGCTCCATGCCGACCAGGCCCGCGCCCAGGATCACCACGTTCTCGCCGGCTTTCTCCGGCTCCACATAGAGCTCTTCCGCCTGGAACACGTTCGGTCCGTCAATGCCGGGGATATTCGGCTTGATGGGCTCCGCGCCCAGCGCGCAGATGATAGTGTCCGCTCCGATCTGCGCCGCGACTTCCGGCGTCACCTCGCAGTTCAGCTTCACGTCGATGTTCGGCTCGCGCTCGATCATGCGGCGCTGCAGGTTAATGTACTGGTCCAGCTTCTCCTTGAACGGGACTTTTTCCTCGCACAGGAGCGCGCCGCCCAGGCGGGGGCCCTTCTCGCAGAGCGTGACCTTATGTCCGCGGCCTGCCGCGGTCAGCGCCGCCTCCATGCCCGCCATACCGCCGCCGGCGACCAGGATGTGCTTCTTGACTTTCGGCTCATTGATCATCTCGTGCTCGTACTCGTGCCCGATCTCGGGGTTGATCGCGCAGTTGATGGTCGCGGAGAACATGTGATGCGAGAAGCACCACAGGCAGCGCATGCACTTTCTGACCTCGTCGTCGTGACCGGTCTGCAGCTTGATGGGCATGTCCGGATCGCAGATCAGGCCGCGCGCCAGCTCGACCACGTCGGCCTGACCGCTCGCGATGATCTCCTCCATCAGCTCCGGCTCGGACAGCGCGCCGACCGTCGCGATGGGCGTATCCTTCACGTGCTTCTTGATCTCGGCCGCGTAATGCACGTTGCAGCCGTCTGCCAGGAACATGTTCGGGTGCGTGATCGTGAAGACCTCGTTCACCTCGTGGCTGCCGGTCGAAACATGGATCAGATCCGCGTGTCCCGAGAGCAGCTGCGCCTGCGTGATACCCTCTTCGATGTGATATCCGCCCTCGTAGACCTCGTCGCCCACGATGCGGATCTCGACCGGGAACTTCGGTCCGCAGACCTGGTGGATCCGGTCAATGATCGCGATCGCCAGCCGCGCGCGGCCCTCGGGCGTACCGCCCCACTTGTCGGTGCGCTTGTTCTCATGCGAGAGGAACTGTGTGATCAGCCAGCCGTGGCCACCGTGAATGGTGACCATGCCGTAGCCGCACATCTGCGCATAGCGGGCCGCTCTCGCGTGCTCTTCGATGATCTGCAGGATCATCTCTTCGGGCATCTCTTTGATCTCATGCCCGAAGGGGCTGATGCCGTCGACCGGGCCGTACAGCTGCGCGCCGAACGCGTCCGCCGAATAGTACGAGCAGTTGCCCGCGTGCAGGATCTCCATGGACGCGACCGCGCCGTGGCGGGTGATGGACTGGGCAATGTCGGTCAGCTTCTGCTTCTCGGTATCGTCCCAGAGGTTGATCTGCGACGGGCGGGTGCGGCCGTTGATCGAGGGGCACGCGTCGCCGATGCAGACAGACGCCGAGCCGCCGATGGCTTTCCGCTCGTAATAACCTTTCGTGTACTGCTCCGGGTCGATCTCCAGACCCGTGGGCGAGTTAAAGATACGGTTCCGAAAGAGCTGGTTTCCCAGCACGATCGGGCTGAAAAGATGCGGGTACTTATTGCTCATATGCCTTACTCCCTTTCTAGTCTCAGCGACTGCGGTCAAGCAATGATCGTTCTCGCCTTGCCGTAGACCAGCTTCGTCACCTCAATAAATTTCTGAAGATTCGGATCGTCTTTCAGATTCGCCCTGTAGGCAATCACATAACGCACGCGCTCTCGGATCCCCTCGATCCGGATGGGTACGCATTTGTAGCTGTTGAAACTCGTGAGATCGCGCAGCAGCGGCAGGATGGCCACTGCCTCGTTCATCTCGACCATGGCGCTTTGGGCCTGTGTCGACTCGACTTTCAGCAGATCGTGCACCTCGATCCCATCCTCCTTTCGCGCCTGCAGCCAATGTTCATAGCTGTGCAGCGCGTTCTTTTCGGAGATCGTCACGAAGCGTTCGCCGGCCAGCTCTTCCGGCCGGACCGACTCGCGGTCTGCGAGCCTGTGACGTCTGGAGACCAGCAGCGTGGGCTCCAGCTCGATCAGCTCCTCGCAAAGCACGCCGGGAATATCCGTCAGCCCGAACTCGATCGAGACGACTGCGTCGCATCGCCCGTTTTCAAGCACGCGCCGCAGGCCGTTAAACTCCTCGAAGACCGGGTTCAGATGAATGTCCGGAGCCACGGCTGAGAGCAACTCGGTGATCTGCGCCAGCCATTCGACATTCGATCCGGAAGCCATCCCGATGTTCAGGGTCGTCTTCCCGTCCGTCAGGTTCCGCAGACGGGTCAGGGTGTCCTCGTACTCGCGCAATGTCTTCAGGCAGCCTTCATAAAACACCTGCCCGGCCGGCGTCAGCGCGACATTGCCCTTGCGGTCCCGCTCCAGAAGCCGGCAGCCCAGCTCCCGCTCCAGTGAAGCGATCTGCTGGCTCACCGCCGACTGTGAGATGAAGGACATCTCCGCAGCGCGGCTGAAGCTGCGGCACTCAGCCAGTGTCGTGAACATTTTCAGCCGTTCGATCTGCATGGACTCCCTCCTCTCCGCGCTATAAGCTTATCATAATCCCTTATAAGGCGGCCTGCAAACACAGACCGCCTCATTCTTCGGAAAAACGATAAC
>CAYLPO010000158.1:0-4739 GCA_964385575.1 uncultured Lachnospiraceae bacterium
TCTATATGATCTATCCGACCGGCTGGGAACAGAACTTCTATGAATTTGTAGACCGCGAGGCGCTCTATAACCGCAGCCATCTGATCGCCTGGAAGCTTTCTGCGGAGAACGCAAACGAACGGAACCTGATCACCGGGACCCGCACCATGAACACCGAGGGCATGGGGCCGTTCGAGGACATGGTCTGGGAGTACATCAAGGACACTGGGAATCACGTGATGTATCGCGTGACCCCCATCTTCGAGGGCACGAATCTGGTCGCCTCGGGCGTGCATATGGAAGCGTACAGTGTCGAGGACGCAGGCGAAGGGATCGCGTTTAACGTGTATTGCTATAATGTCGAGCCCGGCGTCTGGATCGACTACGCGAACGGCGCGAACCGCGAGTCGCGGGCCGACTGAGCGCCGTAAGACACGGAAATTGCAGATTTGCCCGCATTGTCCCGAAAAAGTGTATTGCGCTACGGTTTTTTCGGTGATAAAATCACAAAGCTAAATAACATCACATGGTACCAACTATCATTAGTTGGTATTTTTTTGCTTTTGTAATACTGAAGGGAAGAACACCGCCATGGGTCAGACACCGGAAAAGAAATTGACCATCTGGAACCGGACGTTTGTCTGCTGCATTATCGCAAACGTTTTCTTTTGTTTTTCACACTTTTTCACATCGCCGCTGGTCTCCACCTACGCCACTTATCTGGGCGCGGGTGCGACCATTGTGGGCATGCTCTCGGGCCTGTACTTCGGCATCGCGTTTGCCATGCGGCCGGTTGCCGGTCCCCTGGTCACCATGGGGAATAAAAAGATCCTCATGTTCGGAGCGTTCCTCCTGGGCGCTGTGATCAATGTCTTATACGCCGTCACGGGCACCATCCCGCTGTTCGTTTTCACCCGCGTGCTGCACGGTGTGCAGTACAGCATCATCGGCAGCCTGGTCATGACCGTGGCCAGCGCCTCGCTCCCGAAGGAGAAGATCGGCAGCGGCATTGGCGTGTTCGGCGTCTCCGGCGTGTTCGGTACCGCGCTCGGTCCCACCATCGGCATCGGACTGCGCTCGCTGGGCACCCGCATCTGGGGCGATGTCGGCGCGTATCGGATGGTCTTCCTGGCCTCCGCCCTCTGCTGCATCCTGGCGCTGATCCCGACCATGCTGATCCAGAACCAGCGCGCGCTGACGAAGGAGGAGAGAAAGGCGCTGGGTCCGTGGTATAAGAACATCGTGACATTGCCCGCCATTCCGTCAGCCATCCTCATGCTGCTCTACAGCATGACCTACATCCTGTTTAACACGTTCCTCGTGCCGTTCGCGGCGCAGTACGGGATCCCCGGGATCACGTCTTTCTTTACCGTGTATGCGCTCTGCACACTGGTCACGCGTCCCATCAGCGGCCGGCTTCTGGACCGGCACGGCCCGCGCATTCTGTTTTACCCGTGTACGGCGCTGTTTGTGATCGGCCTGATCATTGCGGGAACCGCGACTACGCTTCCCATGATGATCGTGTGTTCGGTCGTCTGCGCCATCGGCTGGGGCTCGCTGCAGCCCACGATTCAGGCCATGGCCATGGCATCCGTGCCGACCGAGAAAGGCGGCGTGGCTTCGAATACGAACTACTTCGGTCTGGACGCCGGCTATTTCCTGGGCCCGACACTGGGCGGACTGGTCTATGCCGCGACCGGCAGCTATCATACCATGTTCCTGGTGGGCATCATCCCCGTAGCGATCGGCCTGGCGGTGTTCACTTTCACGTATCCGCTCCGTGAGCGCGGCAAGTATCGCGAGGAACTTGCCAGACATAAGGCGCAGGACGCCATTGCAGATGCGGCCGAGACTACCGGCGCGGGCAATGCCGCCTCTGCGGATCCTGCCGTACAGGAGAAACCATAATGGCTGAAAACACCGGAAAAGTCACGATCTGGAACCGAACCTTCGTCTGCGCGTTGGTGGCGCAGATCTTCTTCGTGTTCTCACATCAGTTCACGTCGCCCCTGGTCTCGTCCTACGCGACGTTTCTGGGCGCCGGCGCGACCATTGTAGGCATGCTCTCGGGCCTGTACTTCGGCATCGCGTTTGCCATGCGGCCCATTTCCGGCCCATTGGTTACGGTTGGCAATAAAAAGATCCTGATGGTCGTGTCGTACACGTTGGGTCTGATCGTGAATGTCCTGTATGCGACCTCCGGATCCATCCCGCTGTTCGTCTTCGCCCGTATCATTCACGGCGTGCAGTACAGTCTGGTCGGCAGTCTGCTGCTGACCGTCGCGAGCGGGAGCCTTCCGAAGGAGAAGATCGGCAGCGGCATCGGTGTGTTCGGCGTTGCAGGCGTGTTCGGCACTGCGCTGGGCCCCAGCATCGGGATCGTCCTGCGCAGCTGGGGCGATGCGCGCTTCGGCGACGGCGGCGGTTACCGGGTCACGTTCATCGCTGCGGCCATCTGCTGTGCCCTCTCCCTGATCCCGACCATGCTGATCCGGAATCAGCGCGCCCTGACACAGGAAGAGCGGAAGGCGCTGGGCCCGTGGTATAAGAACATCGTGGCCATTCCGGCGCTGCCCTCGGCTGTACTGATGTTCCTCTACTGCATGAGCTTCATCCTGTTTAACACGTTCCTGGTGCCATATGCCGCGCAGTACGGCATCGCGGGTATCGGCACGTTTTTCACGGTCTATGCGGTCTGCACACTGGTCTCGCGTCCCATCAGCGGCCGGCTTCTGGACCGCCACGGACCGGCGGTGCTGTTTTATCCCTGTACGGCCATGTTTGTCGCGGGACTTTTGATCGTCGGGACCGCGAATTCGCTTCCGCCCATTCTGGCGGCAGCGGCCATCAGCGCGGTGGGTTACGGCTCACTGCAGCCCACCATCCAGGCCATGGCCATGACATCCGTTCCCGTGGAGAAGGGCGGCGTCGCATCGAACACGAATTATTTCGGCATGGACCTGGGATATTTCATCGGACCGACCCTCGGCGGTCTGGTCTATGCAGCCACCGGGAGCTATCACACCATGTACCGGTTCGGCATCGTCCCCGTGCTCTGCGGGCTGGCCGTGTTTACCGTGTATTACTTCCTTCGAAAAAAGAAACAGCAGACGTTCATCGGCGAACAGGAGTAGATCAATCATGAATTCTGAAACAAAAGTAACCATCTGGAGCCGCGCGTTCGTGTGTATCGTGATCACGAACATCGCGTACTGCTTCTCGCATTTCATCACGACTCCGCTGATCGCGCCGTACGCCACTTTCCTGGGCGCCACGGCCACGATGGTCGGTATCCTGGCGGGCCTGTATTCCGCGATCGCATTTGCCATGCGGCCGTTTTCGGGCCCCATGATCGTCATTCTGAACAAGAAGAATCTGATGATCTTTACTATGGTCCTGGGTGTGGTCGTGAACCTGCTTTACGCGGTCTTCGGGTCCATCCCGATGTTCGTGGTCTCACGTGTGCTCCACGGCCTCATGTACAGCTTTGTGGGAAGCCTGACCATGACCATCGCGAGCGACTCCCTTCCGAAAGCCAAGTACGCGAGCGGTTTCGGCATCTTTGTCGTTTCCGGCGTGTTCGGACAGGCGCTGGGGCCGAGTGTGGGTCTCTGGCTGCAGAATCTCGGTCTGCGCATGGGCGGTGATATGATGGGCTTCCGCATGGTCTTCCTGGGCGGCGCGATCTGCTATCTGATCGGCCTGATCCCGTGCTTCTTCCTCACGAAGCAGCATGTCCCCACGAAGGAAGAGCGGGCGGCGCTGGGTCCCTGGTATAAGAACATCATTGCACTGCCGGCAGTCCCCTACGCCCTGATGATGGCGTTTTATGCCATGGGCTATATCCTGTTTGCCACCTACATGGTAACGTTCGCGGAGCAGTATCATATTGCGAATATCAGCATGTTCTTCATCGTGAACTCCATCGCGACCCTGGCGGCGCGGCCCATCGGAGGCCCGATCTCGGACAAGATCGGTCCGAAAGCCCTTTTCGTGCCGGGCACGGTGCTGTTTGCGCTGAGCATGGTCTTCATGGCGCGTGCGACCACGCTGCCGGTCGTTCTGGTGGCGGCGGTCTTCGCGGGCCTCGGCTGGGGCCTGGTACAGCCCGCTGTGCAGGCTTGCTGCATGTCCTCTGTTCCGGTGGAGAAGAGCGGCGCCGCGGCGAATACAAACTTCCTCGGTGTGGATGCGGGCTTCTTTATCGGCCCTGCCATCGCAGGCGTCATCTTCTCGATCACCGCAAGCTATCATTCGGTGTACGCGTTCGGCGTGGTGCCGATCGTGCTCGGCATCCTGGTCTACGTGGTCTACGCGGGGATCAGCAAGGCGCGCAAGCGCGAAGAACCTGCCGAGTGACAGAAAGGACGGAGGATCCCTTTGCGCAACTGTGGAAATCTGTCGGGGATAGTGGTAAAATGAGCCATTATCAGTATGATGACGTTTTTCCGGTTCCTGAGAGGTCTGCCCGTGGAAAAAAGATCGGTCCATATCACATTTAATGCTCCTGTTATCCTGGTGTTCTGCCTGCTGTGCTTCCTTGCGACGCTCGCAGGCGTGCTGACCGGGGGCAGGAGCACTTCGCTTTTCTTTATGACTTACCGCTCGGCGGTGTCGCCGCTGGCGGTGCTGCGCCTGTTCACGCATGTGTTCGGCCATACCGGCTGGACACATCTGATCGGGAACCTGGTCTATATCCTGCTGGTCGGCCCCATGCTCGAGGAGAAGTTCGGGCTTCTGAAGATCGTTCTGATCATGGT
>CAYLPO010000159.1:0-4706 GCA_964385575.1 uncultured Lachnospiraceae bacterium
GGTCCTTCCCTTTCAGGCCTTCGGGGACATCTCCGCGGACGATCCGGTGCGCCAGACCCTCGACTACGGCGGTCTTGCCGACGCCGGGCTCACCGATCAGCACGGGGTTATTCTTCGTCTTACGCGAAAGGATGCGGATCACGTTCCGGATCTCGGAATCGCGGCCGATGACCGGATCCAGCTTCTGCTTTCTGGCGCTCTCGACCAGGTTCGTCGCGTACTTTTCCAGCGTGTCATAGGTCGCCTCAGGGTTGTCCGAGACCACGCGCTGGTTTCCGCGGACCGCCTGCAGCGCCTGCAGGAAGCGCTCGCGTCCGATCTTAAAGTATTCGAAGATCTGCTTCACGGCGCGATTCGGGGACTCCAGCATAGCCAGGAACAGATGTTCCACGGACACATACTCGTCATCCATCTTCTTCGCTTCCGACTGCGCATTGATCAGAACCTTATTCAGATCCTGACCCACGTAGACCTGGCCGCCCGAGACCTTCGGGAGTTTCTTCACCGCCGCCTCCACTTCGTCCGTGAAGAGCGTGGGCTGGATGCCCATCTTCTCGATGAGCTTCAGGATGAGGCTGTCCTCCAGGCGCAGCATGGCCAGCAGCAGGTGCTCCTGGTCCATCTGCTGGTTTCCGAATTCATAGACCAGGCTCTCCGCGTCATTAATGGCCTGCATGGAATTCTGGGTAAATTTGTTCAGCTGCATACTTCTTCGCCTGCCCGGTATCCGGGTAGACTTCCTCCTTTTATTGTTCTATCTGTACTATAACACGCAAAAGTCCAATGTCAATGATTTTCTTTCTTTTTTGATTCGCCGGCTCTGTTTTGAAAACAGGCACGTGTATGAGAACCTGCGCGCTGATCTTCTCATTATGAGAATGTTCCCATGGTTTCTGAATTGTCCCGTTCCCCCGCCGAGCGGATAATAAACTTATGAGTAATTGGAGAGACCGGCTGATCCGCTTTTTTCAGAAGGGATCCGGCAGGAACGAAAACTTTTGCTGGGCGTGGAGCTCGAACATTTCATCATTGACCGGGACACCGGGGCCGCTGTGCCCTACTCCGGCGATTGCGGCGTGCAGGAGATCCTTACACGTCTGATGGCTCTGCGCCCGGATGCCGCCGTGCTACCGGACGACGGCTTCTTCGGTTTTCAGGTTCCCGAATTCACCTTGACGCTGAAGCAGGGCGAAAGCATCCTGCGGCAGATCTACGAAAACGGTCATCTGGAGGAGTGGAACCTGCGCTATCTGGCCGAGGATGAGGGGCCGTCTACGGAGCTGAACTGGACGATCGATGTCGATGACACCGACGGAAAGGATGTGCTTCTGATCTCCGGAAACTGGAAATTCCCGCCGAACGGCTGGATGGACGAGATCTTGAAAGCGGTCCGGACCGGCGAGCCGGATTTCGGGAAGTGTTTTAAGGATCTGGCGTGATCCGCCCCGTAAGCAGCCCGCAGCGGTACAGATTTTTCCAGATGCGTTCCGGATAATACTGCAGATACGGTTCAACATCGGAAAAGATGATATTCTTCTTTTCGATATACGCGCGGACTTTTTCCTCCGCCTCTGCAGGGGGAAGGTCCGAGACCTCGTCCAGGTCACGGATCAGATCCAGAAGCTGAAGCAGGAAACGGTTTCCGGCATTGACCAGAACCGCGGGACGGCGCAGCATACAGATCCGGCCGCCGAGCGCTGTCTCACGGTGAGGCCGCCGCTCTTTATTCGTTACGATCTCGGTCACGGACAGCGGTCTCTTCACAAGCCCGATCTCAGCCGCGAACGTCTTTCCGGAGATATAGCCGCAGGGTTCCCCTGCATCAGTCATGTATTTTTTTTCGACAAACAGTGCCCTGGGCGGACGCGTAACCTGGCGTGTCAGACCCTCCGGCGGGAGATAGAACATGCCGGCATCGTACCGGCAGACCAGCCCCTGCGCACACAGGCGCTTCATCTCATGGCGTACTTCGACCTCGGAGAGACCGGCGGACGCACTCCCCTCGTCGATCTCCTCGATCAGGATGGGCTCATTTTCCCGAAAATGTTCTTTCAGCCAGTCATACAGCATACGTTACTCTCCGCGCAGGCGGTCGCGTTTCCCCTCGAAGCGGCTTCTGGTGCGCAGGCAGCCGGTCAGGTCGATCAGGCGGTCGTCGATGCTCCCGCTCCGGATGGACAGGTCCAGGACAATGCTGATATTGTCCACGATGCGGTCCGTGATGTTCCGCCAGTTCTCGTTAATGATGGCGATCTGCGCATCCGTGTTCCCGGCTGCGAAGAAAGCCTTCATGAACTCTTCTTCCGAGAACGGTTCTCCGGCTTCTTCCTCCGCAGGGTTCCCGGCTCCGGAATACCCGGCCGCGCCGTCCCGGCCATCCATCATTCTGCGCGATGCGCCGCGGCTGAACACCGCCTCCCGGAATGCGGCCTGCTCCGGGGTGAGCTCGCGCTCACCGGGCTGAGCAGACGCTTTTTCGGGCGCCTTCACCGTTTCATCCGCCCCTATTGCAGATGCCGCTGCCGCAGATGGCGCCACGCACTCGCCGGTCGGCCGCATAAACTCCAGAAACGCCTCCAGAGTACAGACATAAGCCGGAAACTCTTCCGAGGAAGCCGCTCCCGCCTCGGATGCTTCCTGGCCCGCCGCGCCGCGATACTCGCGGTACACGACCAGAGGGTCCGCCGTCACGAAATGCTGCGCATTGATCAAAACCTCAAACCGTACTCCTCCGGGTCCCGTCCAGATCTCTCCTTCACAGGGTCTTCTTTGCTCACTCATGGGGCGTATCTCCTTCCTGGATGCCGATATTCCCTTAACTGTCCGTCTACTATAGCACGCTTTCGAAGAGATTTTAAGCTTCCGGGCCGAAGTGATAAAGAAGTGATAAAAAACCTGCCGGAGATCCGTCAGGTAAAATAACGTATGTTATTGATGTAAACTCTTGAAATGATTTGCGAATCTCTCGAAGAAACCTCCGCGATCACTGATGATAGCCGTCCAGGAAATCCGCCAGCTGCTCCGCAGCATAGCGAAGCTTCTCCGCCTCCGCCAGGAACACGATCCGGAAGTGATCGGGATCCGGCCAGTTAAAGCCGGTGCCGTTCACCAGAAGAATGTGTTTCTCGTGCAGGAAATCCAGCGCGAACTGCTCATCATCGTGGATCGGGTGCTTCTTCAGGTCGATCTTCGGGAAAATGTAGAAAGTCGCCTTCGGCTTCACCGCACTGACACCGGGAACGGCGTTGATGGCCTCATAGATGGCATTGCGCTGCTCCCAGGCACGGCCGCCGGGCATCATGACCGGGTCCGGCCCTTCGTCAGCCAGCGCATCCGGCACCACATACTGACCGTTCACGTTTGCACACAGGCGCATGGATGCGAGCAGATACAGCCCTTCGCGGAATTCCTCGGTTCCTTCTCTGGGGCCGCTCACGACGACCCAGCCCACGCGGTAGCCGCACAGGCGATGGGACTTCGAAAGGCCATTGAAGGTCAACGTCACCACATCCGGAGCCAGCGCCGCGATCGACGAGTGGGGAAGGTTATCCAGAATCACACGGTCATAGGTCTCATCCGAGAGGATCAGCAGGTTATGCTCGCGCGCAATCTGCGCGATCTCCCGCAGCGCATCATCGTCATAGATGGCGCCGGTGGGGTTATTCGGGTTGATCAGAACGATGGCCCGGGTCCTATCCGTAATCTTCGAACGGATGTCCGCGATATCCGGATTCCAGTCCGCCTGTTCATCGCACCGATAGTACACCGGCGTGCCCTGCTCCAGGATCACGCAGGCAGTCCACAGCGGGTAGTCCGGGCTGGGGATCAGCACTTCATCGCCTTTGTTCAGCAGCGCGGTAAGGGTCATCTGGATCAGCTCGCTGACACCGTTCCCCATAAAGACATCATCCGCGGTCACGCCTTGGATGTGCTTCCGCTTCACGCAGTAATCCGCCACAGCCTGACGCGCCACCAGCAGTCCGCGGGAATCCGAATAGCCTTCGGCTTCCTGCAGATGCTCGCGGATCGCATCATGCGTGTTCGCAGGTGCCCACATCTGGAATGCTGCCGGGTTTCCGATGTTCAGCTTCAGAACATCGATCCCTTCCGCGATCATGTGGTTCGCTTCCTGCTGGACCTTTCCGCGGATGTCATAATTAACGTTATCCAGTCTGGATGCGGTAACGAGTTTACTCACTGTCAGCCTCCCTTTGTCCGTCAGTCGTCAATATCCTCCAGAGCGCCGTCAACATCAATGCCGAGGTCATCCAGACCGTCTGCCATGCCGGCGTCTCCGTCCGCATCAGAGTCAGCTTCTTCCGCGCTCATCGCTTCGAGCTCGGCGTCCGAAGGCTCCTCGTTCTCGAGTGCTTCCAGCTCGGCGCTGTCGGGGCCTTCCTCTTCCCAGTTATCCTGGAAATCGGACTGTTCCGCATCATAGTCCGCGTCGCCGCCCGCGATGGCCCTCAGCAGGCTCATCTCCGGAGAGGCTTCCTCGAACTCGGCGGCAGCCTGCGCAGCCTTCTTCGCGCGGGCCTCCTCAGCCACTCTGCGTCTGGCGGCCTCTTCCTCCTGACGCTTCCGCTCCTGCTCGGCCTTCTTTCTGGCCAGCTGGACTTCGACCATCGCGTCGCAGTCGAGCTTCGGATCGCGGTAGATCTTCATGCCGGTGCCGGCAGGGATCAGCTTACCGATGATGACGTTCT
>CAYLPO010000160.1:0-4696 GCA_964385575.1 uncultured Lachnospiraceae bacterium
ACAGGTGAAGGCTGTCTCGGTCGGTATCACCGGTGTCACGGATGACGCGGAAGGTCTCTCCACGCACGCATATAACGTCTGGAACGAGCCGGTCGATGTACGCGGGATACTCGGAAAAGAGCTGGGGCTTCCTGTCTTCCTGAAGAATAATGTCTATGCTTTCGCAACCGCGGAACTGCTCTTCGGGGACGGCCGAAACGGCGTGGACCTGTTCATCGTGAAATGGGGACCCGGCGTCGGCAGCGCCATCATTTCCGACGGCCGACTCTATAAAGGCCGCATGGGAAAATCCGCGGAACTGGGTCACGTCGTGGTAAAGAAAAACGGCGACCCCTGTATTTGCGGCCGCCGCGGATGCCTGGAGACACTGATCTCCTATTCCGCACTCTCGAAATTAATGGACTTCGTTCCGAACGAATTCGGTCAGCGCTACGCCGATGCGGACGCAGAGACCCGCAGCCGGATCGATGAAGCCATCGGGTTGTTTGCGCAGAGTATCGTAAACGCCGGCACACTGCTGGCCCCCGGGCATATCATCCTGTGCGGCGAGCTGTTCATCGACGAACGGATCCGTGAACGCCTGATCTCCTTCTGCGCAGCATGTGACGCCTCCTTTGGCGAGGAGCGGATCCGGTACACGAGTCTGTCCGACCGCGAGCGGTTCATCGGCCAGGTCGCAGTCTTTATTCAGGAGACTTATCTGTAAAGGCTCCGCTTATTCCTCGTCCATGTTAAACAGCAGCCCGCCGAAGAACGACACGACGTCATAGCCGTTGTTGTAACTGATCCCGGCTTTCACGGCGAGCTTATTGACGTTAAAACCGTAGCCTTCCAGTGAATGAAACATCCTGTCCGGATGAAGACACGGCTCATCCGGATAGGTGCATTTCTCGCACACGTCGCAGCCCTCTGCTGACAGCAGGAGGAAATCCGGCAGGAACGACTTCGCCAGACCGTTCAGCTTCTCTACGGTGGCGCGGAAATCCGCAAGTCCCTCTTCAAGCGCCTCATAGTCAAAGGAATCTTCCACCTCGTAAGTCTTCGAGAAGATCATCATGGTGTTAAACTGCTGGGCGCGCGCCTTACACTCTGCGAAGTCTCCGATCGCAGGCGGACATGCCCAGGACCGGTTATAATGCCGGCAGGTTTCGCAGATCTGCCGGACCGTAGGAAGGAACTTTACCTCCGGAAGATCCAGAAATCCGTACTCGTGAAATGCGCACTGCTCCGCTGCCTCGATGACTTGATGTTCAATACCCATATCCACCTCGCAAAATAGTAATTTCTTCGGGTCTTTCACCTATATTTGTATCATATTTTAGCGGCGAATCACAGCCGTATTTCATGCCGTTTCCCGGCGGACCGTTTTTTTCGGACGCAAAGATCCCGCCGCCGAAAGGCAGCGGGATCTCTTATCAGAGCAGTCAGTTCTGCGGACAGGCGACCGGCTGTTTTGCTGCGGTCACTCCTGCGCGGCCTGAGCAGCCTGCGCTTCTGCCTCAGCCTTCGCGGCGCGCGCGAAGCTGATCTGCGCGTTCACGGCATCCACGACCGATTCCGGGATGTAGCCGTGCACGTAAGCAGCCTCCTCCAGCGACTCACCCGCGGACGAAGGGCAGCCCAGGCAATGCATACCGATGTTCAGCAGCACCGGAATGCTCTCCGGATACTGATCCACCAGATCGCCGATCAGAATATTCCCATCCACAAATTTCTCGAACTCTTTCTTCATATCTTCCATTACAGAATACCTCCGTTTAAAAATACTGATTCGGACAATGCCGTCATATTCAGATCATACTGTACCGTTTATACGACTTTTGCGCCCTTCTGGCAACCATTTTCGTATCTTTTTTGGCTTTCGGTCCTCTTTGCCGGCTTCCGCTGTTCGCCGACCGATCAGCGCAGGATCGCGTATGCCATATCCGCCGCGTAGATCGCCAGCATTACGAGTCCTTCTGCCCGGTTGATCTTCCGGCCCGTCGTGCCAAAGATCGTTGCGGGGACACAGACCGCGAACAGGATCACCAGATCGAACAGGCTGGCTGCATTGACGCCGACCGGATGGATCAGTGCAGAAACCCCCAGGATCAACATCATATTCAGAATATTCGACCCGACACAGTTTCCGACGGCTAATCCGGTCTCACCTTTCCGGGCCGCGACGACCGAGGTGACCAGTTCGGGCAATGATGTTCCGATGGCCACGATCGTCAGACCGACCAGCGTCTCCGACATGCCGGCCGCCAGAGCGATCCCCCTGGCCGACCACACGACCACGCGGCCGCCGATCACGATCAGTGCCGCGCCGATCACGATCAGCAGCGCGCACTTCCATCCAGGCATAGGCTCAGCCTCCGGCTCCTCCGGCAGCGGATGCTTCTTCGCGCCGCGGACCAGGAAAAACAGATACAGAGCAAGCAAGACCAACAGAACGAGTCCCACTGGCCGGCCGACCGTGCTGACCAGGCTTCCGGCGCTCGGCAGGCTTCCCTGCAGCAGGCCGCCCCGCAGCAGTGCGCCTGCTGCGACCGGCACCAGCACAACCGCCATGGACAGAAACATGACCGGAAAATCCCGCTTCAGAACTTTCGGATCCACCGGCACGGTACTGATCACCGCGCATAGCCCCAGGACCACCAGAAGGTTAAAGAGGTTCGACCCGACGACATTGCTGAGCGCGATCTCGTTCGCGCCCTGCAGCGCCGCGGAGGTGCTGACCGCCAGTTCGGGCAATGACGTCCCCAGCGCAACGATGGTCAGGCCGATGATCAGACCCGGCACATGAAACCGCCGCGCCAGTGCGGAGCAGCCGTCCACAAACAGGTCGGCGCCTTTGATCAGCCCGATAAATCCTGCCACCAAAACTATGATCTGTATTACTACCAGCATCTCGCCTCCTTCTTTTCCCGTCACGATGCGGGATGAACCTGTCCGCTGCAGACGGGTCATCTCTCAGCACGGCGATACGACCCAACCGTAAAAAAAAGAGAGACTTCTCCCGCGCGAACGCGGTAAAAGTCTCGCCACTTCGAACATTTCCGGGGAGTCATCCTCCCGTACTGACGGAATATGTCACACGGCACGCCGTGCAGGCTACTCCCTGATACCTCGGACAATGTAGCACGGGCGCGAAAACCGGTCAAGAGGCTCAAGTCAAAAACCCGCCGTGCAACGTGCTTTGCACTTGTTTTAATGCAAGTCTTTTCCTGATATAATACTTTTATTGCGGCACGCCGCAAGCCCCATTTCATCGTCATTATCACAAACGGAAAGGAGCACTGACATGAAAGATATGCTGAAAGACCAGGTCGCGATCGTCACAGGCGGAAACTCCGGTATGGGCGAAGCCTCCGCGAAGGCGTTCGCGCGCGAGGGCGCGAAGGTTGTGATCGTGGCCCGAAACGAGAAAAATTCCAAGCGGGTCGTCGATGAGATCACCGCAGAGGGCGGCATTGCCCGCTTCTACGGGAGCACCGACGTTTCGAATAAAGAACAGATCGAAGAAGTCGTGAAGAAGACCTACGACGAGTTCGGCCGCATTGACATCCTCGCGGCGTTCGCCGGCGGCACGTTCGACGGAAAGCCGGGTCTCACCGAGCAGGAAGTCCTCGAGAAGACCACCGCCGTGAACCAGTGGGGCGTCTATTACAGCTGCTTCGCCGTCGTTCCATACATGAAGGAAGCGCGCAGCGGAAAGATCATCATCTGCTCCTCGAACGGCGCATTTAACCCGACCGCGCCCGCCTATGAGTACCACATGGCGAAGGGCGCCTGCGAGTCCCTGACCGTGAACCTGGCCATGGATCTGGCGAAATACGGCATCCGCGTGAACTGCGTGAAGCCCGGCCCCATCGTCACCCCGTTCTGGGATGAGCTCATGGACGACGGCCCCGAGCGCCGTGCCATGCTGGACAACATCGCGAACATCGAGGTCCCGCTGGGCCGCGTGGGCACCGCCGAGGACATTGCGGGTCCGACGCTGTTCTTCGCTTCCGACATGTCGGCATACGTGACCGGCCTCTGCCTGTATGTGGCAGGCGGCATGGGCTATGTCTATTCGTTCAATCAGTCGTCGATCGCGCACGCGGGCGTGGGACGCCCCGGCGCCTGATATTTTTGACAGGGAGATCAATATATGAAGAAGGAGATCGATTTCGGCAAGCGCCTGGCATTCGGCTGCCTGCGGCTGCCCATCATTGAGAACGGCGAAGTCGCCCCCGGCTTCCGCGACGACTCGCTGGTTGACGAGGAGGCCTGGCAGAAGATCGTCGACAAGGGCATGGCGAACGGCTATAACTACTTCGACACCTCGTGGTTCTACCACTGCGGGAATTCCGAGCGCGCCATCGGCCACTGCGTGGCGGACAAGTACCCCCGCGACAGCTTCATCCTCTCGGATAAGATGCCCGTCAAGTTCATGCAGTCCGCGGACGAGATGGAGCCCATCTTTAACGAGCAGCTCGAGAAGTGCCACGTGGACTACTTCGACTTCTACCTGATCCACGCGATCAGCTCGGAGACCTACGAGAAGTGGACGAACGCAGGCCTGTTCGAATTCCTCGTGAAGAAGCGCGAGGAGGGCAAGTACCGCGAGTTCGGCATGTCCCTGCACGAGACCCCGGAGTTCCTGGACCGCGTCCTGACCGAGCACCCAGAGGTCGACTTCGTGATGCTGCAGATCAACTACCTCGAC